>JAISXJ010000103.1 GCA_031270565.1 Prevotellaceae bacterium | reverse complement strand
CCTTCGCCCGTGTAACCGCCCCAGATGCCGCACACATCAAATGACGGGCGGCAGCTATTCCGTTCCAGTGTGGAGTAGCCGGCTTCGCCGGCGACTTCGTCAATGCCGATAGAGGCTTTGTATTGTGTTTCATCAAAGGGAATTTGTGCAATCATGTCCCGTTCTGCCTGCGGCACATCCAGCACGTTGTCGTAGAAATGAGGAATGGTGATGCGTCCGTTTTCATCGGTAATCTGTGCAAGCATCTTGCAAAGAACATTGATAGGATTGGCAACGGCGCCGCCAAAATGTCCCGAATGAAGGTCGCGATTGGCGCCGGTTACCTCCACCTCCCAGTAAGCCAGACCACGCAGACCGGTGGTGAGACTTGGCAGGTCGGCGGCAAGCATACTGGTGTCGGAGACCAGAATAATATCCGCTTCAAGCTGTTTTTTATGCGCGCGACAGAAGGCTTCAAGGGACGGCGAGCCAATTTCCTCCTCCCCTTCAAACAGGAATTTGACATTACAGCGCAACTCCCCAGACCTGCTCAGATACTCAAATGCCTTTACCTGAATAAAGGACTGACCCTTGTCGTCATCCGCCCCGCGTGCCCAGATACGTCCATCCTTGACGACGGCTTCAAAGGGGGCGGTGTGCCACAGTTCGATTGGGTCGGGCGGCATTACGTCGTAATGGGCATAAACCAGCACGGTGGGTAGCCCCTGTCCGATGATTTTTTCGCCATAAACGATGGGATTACCTTCGGAAGGCATGACCTCTGCGTGCTCTGCACCGGCTTCAAGCAGCAGCGTACGCCAGCGCTCGGCGCACCGGTACATGTCGTCTTTGTGCTCCGGCAGAGCGCTGATGCTTGGAATACGGATGAGCGAAAACAGTTCATCCAGAAAACGCGGTTCGTTATCGGAAATATATTGTTTAATCATCATAATAGGTTGTTATTAATGATAGAAAAAAATTAGACTGCTTCGGCGATACGTTGCGCGATGTCTGTCATTTCGTCGGAAGAGAGTTGCTGTCTTGTTTTGGAGAATAGCATGTCTGCTTCACTGTTTATGGGAATGAGATGGATGTGCGCGTGAGGCACTTCCAGACCGATGACAGCGACACCGATACGTTTACAGGGGATTGTTTTCTCAATGGCGGCAGCTACCCGCTTGGCAAACATCCACATGGCGGCATAGGTGTCATCGTCGAGGTTGAAAAGGTAATCGTTTTCCTGCTTTGGAACAACCAGAGTATGCCCTCCGGTAAGCGGACGGATGTCGAGAAAAGCCAAGAAACGGTCGTTTTCGGCTACTTTGTAACACGGAATTTCTCCGTTAATGATTTTAGTAAAGAGCGTTGCCATAGTGATTTATTTTTTAGCGTGAAATATCCAGAATTTCGAGTCTCAGTGTACCGGCAGGCACCCGAATATCTACCGTATCGCCCACTTTTTTACCGAGTAAAGCCTTCCCGATAGGGGTGTTCACAGCCAGCCGTCCCTCGCGGATATTGGCTTCACTCTCTGATACGAGGGTGTAAGACAGCGTTTCGTTGTTGGCGAGATTACGCACGTGAATCTTACAAAGAATTTGAACCGTGTTGGAAGAGAGCTTGCTTTTGTCGATGATGCGGGCATTGAGCAGGGTTTCTTTTATCTGGGAAATTTTCATCTCCAGCATGCCCTGTGCCTCTTTGGCGGCGTCATATTCGGCATTTTCAGACAGGTCGCCTTTGTCGCGTGCTTCGGCTATCTGTGCCGAAATGGCAGGACGCTCTACGGATTCCATGTAGGCGACCTGGTCAATCATTTTTTTGTAACCTTCTTCGGTCATGTAAATTACAGCCATAGTAGTGTGATTAAAGTTTTGAAAATTAGGTTTTTTATTCAAGGTAAAACAAAAAGAATCCCAGCCTTCGCCGGAACTCCTTGTTTGACAACAAATAATCTTTTTTTTCTGTGCAAAGGTACATTTTTTTCTTGAATATGAAGTATCATGTTTTTTTTTGGTTAATTCTTTTTTTGAGGTGCTATAAAAAGAATGAATAGTGAAACCCGTTGCGCTATTAGCCGGTTACGGCTTTAATATCAATAGAAAAACGGCTTTAGGCAGGCGTTTTTGTCCGTTAGGACATATACTTTTATAGTGATTCACTCCGCAAGTCCTGCCTTTGGCTTCGCCGATTTTCAATTCAGGCAGTTTTTCTCTCCCCCTCGTTACAAACGGGGAGGAGAGAAAGGGTGTGGCGGAGAGTACGCCGTAGGCGTTGAATATCAATAGAAAACACAACGCTGCCCGCCGCCCATTTTCTCCGTAGGAGATACACAAAAAACGTTAATCTCCTACGGAGAATAAATTTTGTCACATTATTTTCTATTGATATAAATGCCCTAACGGGCAAAAAAACTACACTCTGAAAACTGACAACTGAGAACTGATAACTAATTCTGCTCTCGCTGCTTAAAACGTCCGATTACACACAAACAACTTTCTTTCAAAAAAACATTCACTTTTTTTTGCGAATTGCAGAAAATAATATTACCTTTGCAACGTCAAACAATACGATATGGAAGTTACTTTTGAAAAAGATTACTTGCAAGAAATGTATCAGACGGGCCAAACAACAGACAAAAAATACCGCTTTCAGCCCGCTGTCATCCGCAAGTATATCGTGTCATCGACTTGATGATTGACCAGCCCGATACGTTGGCGCTCAAAAATAGTAGAATTGTCAAACCATTAAATAAAAAAGATATGATTACCATTTCGGGCGTTGCTCCTTACATGATTGCAAACAACCTCGAACCGTCCACGCATTCGGGCGAAGTGTTGAAAGACGAAATTGAGTATCGTGGCATTTCACAACACAAACTTGCCGCCGAAATGGGCGTTCCATACACACAACTTAACGAGGTATTGAACGCCAAAAGACCGTTGAATACCGAGCCTCTGCGTATTTACAAATCGCTAATTATCAGGCAGTTACCCCCCCCCCCCATACAAATTTATATTTTTTAACAAATTCAATATTTGTTTGTAATACAAATATTTTTGTAAGGTTTTGTTTTTTTAGCAAAGCCTGCTTTTGTTTTGCCTGAAATTTCGTTTATAACAATAAAAAATACCAATAAGCATTAAAGAATCAATAATGGAAGCAATAAAGAACAACCCCTACCGCGTTCTCGGCGTACTTGCAGGAGCAAACGCACGCGAAATATCCAAACAGAGCAAGAACCTGAAAAAATTTCTTGCCGCAGATGCAGAACTGCCTGACGATTCCAGTTTTTCCGAACTTGATAACTTCCAACGCAGTGTTGAAATGATTGACGATGCCATTGAACGCAACAACACCGACCCCGAAAAAATCGAAAACGCCTTATTTTGGTTTTGGAAAGGCTACGAAATTACCGACGAACCGGCGTTCGACGCACTAAAAGAAGGTGATGTAGAAAAAGCGTTTGATATTTGGTTCAAATTAGTCAATCACGAAGATGAAAGTGGGGAACTGTTTTGGACGGAACTTACCAAAAAGAATTTTTCTGCTTATCACAATATTGCTGTTTTGACATTAACCGGAAAAATAGATAAATGGTCTTTTGTTAGTGCAGTTATGGCAAATAACTATTTTATTGAAAGTGACTATTTTGTCGAATTTGTAAAATCAGTTACAGACGAGACTTACAGGGCAAATAAAAAAGATATTGAATTGCTGTTTTTGGAGAAAATAAGACAATCAATCGCCGAAAAAGAAACCGAAACAACACTTTCAGAACTTGTAAAATATCTGAACGGTTACAATTTCGCTGCCAAAACCGATTTTCTCAAAAGCATTGCCAAAAGTTTCACAGAAAAAATTGCCTCGCAAATCACTATAGCAGAAAACGCCCGC
>JAISXJ010000001.1 GCA_031270565.1 Prevotellaceae bacterium | reverse complement strand
AGAGAAATTATTATTGGAGCAGCGCGGCAAGCCGTTGAAATTTCCTAATATTGCAGGAAAAATTGCCGATTTTGACGATTCTATTTTGAATGTTTTACAAAAAGCGTTGCAAAACGATATGGAACAGAGGTTTCAGTCGGCGGCGGAATTTTTGCAGGCATTAAACAGTGAAATGGTAATTCAAAATAACCCTGTAACTCAAACAAATAAAATATCTTGCCCTATGCATAATGGCGGTTTAAACAAAGCGCGTGGTTTTGCCGCAATTGCTGGTATGCAAGACCTAAAAAACACCTTGCAATCTGATGTGATTGATATTATAAAAAATCCCGAAGAGTACCGCCAACACGGGCTTGGATTGCCCAACGGGATGTTGCTCTACGGACCTCCGGGCTGTGGAAAAACCTTTTTTGCGGAAAAATTTGCCGAAGAAACCGAATACAATTTTATCAAAGTAAAAACGTCTGATATTGCAAGCATTTACGTTCACGGAACGCAGGAAAAAATTGGAAAAATATTTGACATAGCCCGCGAAAAAGCGCCGACAATTCTCTATTTTGACGAACTTGACGCAATGACACCCGACCGCGAAAATGC
Source organism: Prevotellaceae bacterium (assembly GCA_031270565.1). Taxonomy (GTDB): domain Bacteria; phylum Bacteroidota; class Bacteroidia; order Bacteroidales; family Paludibacteraceae; genus F0058. The sequence continues at coordinate 5,472 of JAISXJ010000001.1, read as the reverse complement.
ACAGCACTCTTACGGTTCGGAAGTCAATGAATTTCTGTCACAGTTGGACAATATCGGCGATAGCGGCGTGTTCGTTATCGGCTCAACCAACAAACCACAACTGATTGACAAAGCCGTAATCCGTGCAGGGCGCTTAGAAAAGCATTTCTACGTTCCGCCACCAGATTTTGAGGCTCGACGAGCAATGTTTGAACTTTATCTCAAAAAACGCCCACTCGACTTTGGCATTGGCTACGAGCGATTGGCAACACTGACCGAAAATTATGTTTCGAGCGACATAAAACTGCTCTGCGACGAGGCAAGCCGCAAAGTTATACGCGAAAAAACAAAGCGCATTTCAATGGAAACTTTGGAAACGGTTATCAAAAATCAACGCCCAACTATTTCGCTTGATGTGCTGAAATCGTTTGAAAAAATCAGAAACGAAATGTTAGGCATAACAGAAGAACGGCGACAAGTTGGTTTTAATGTTAATAATGACGATAAACCAACTGCTTGCAACTAAATCAGACGACAGACCCAAAATAGGTTAATTCTTTTTTTCAGTTTTGAGTTGTCAGTTTTCAGTTGTTAGTTTTTCCCCGCTCCCGCAGATTTGTAATCTGTGGGAGCGGGGTCGTTAAGGTCGTTAAGGACATTAAAGACATTAAGGACGTTAAGGATAGAGAGACAAAGGGGACACTGAAAACTAAACTCTAAACTCTAAACTCTAATAACTACACTCTAAGAGTTGTCTTCTACACGGTCATAATTTCTTTCTCTTTGGCGGCAAAAATTTCATCCAATTTTTTGATGAAACGGTCGTGCAGTTTCTGGACTTCGGCTTCGCCGTCTTTTTCCATATCTTCGGGCATACCGTTTTTCAACTCTTTCTTTAGCTTGTCAATGGCATCGCGTCTCACGTTGCGCACGCTGATTTTTGCTTCCTCCACAGCAGTTCCGGACAGTTTCACTAATTGCCGCCGCCGTTCTTCGGTGAGTGGCGGAATGCCCAGACGAATCGTCTCGCCATTGTTCATCGGTGTGATTCCCACGTCGGAAGCGAGCAGGGCTTTTTCGATTGTGCCAATCAGGTTTTTCTCCCATGGCTGAATGACAATTGTTTTCGCGTCCGGTGTGGAGACTGTCGCCACACCGGAGAGCGGAACCATATTACCATAATATGCCACCCGCACGCCATCCAGAATGTGTACGTTTGCTTTGCCGGCACGAATACGTGCCAGAGCTTCGTCCAGAAACGTAACGGATGCTTCCATGTCCGTTGTTGCCCGGTTGAGATAGTGTTTTACTCGTTCGTCAGACATAATTTTCTATCAGTTTTTTGTGATTATTTATGTGTTAGATAATTCTTTTCTGAAAAAGTGGAACAAAGATACGCCCTTTTTTTTACATACACAACAGCAGGCTGAAATCAATGACGGCATTTTTTTTGTTTTATATTCTGCTTTATCGTTAAACAGGCTTTTTCCCGGCATTATTTCCCTGTTCGTAAGCTTCTACGATGTGCTGTACAAGCCGGTGGCGCACAATATCCCGCCTGTCAAAAGTGATGTTGGCAATGCCTTTCACCGGTTTCAGAACCTGTAAGGCATCATTCAGCCCTGATGTCTGCGAAGCAGGCAAGTCTATCTGAGTAATGTCGCCCGTAACAATCATCTTTGAATGAATCCCCAGTCGCGTAAGAAACATTTTGATTTGCTGCACAGAGGTATTCTGCGCTTCGTCAAGGATTATAACCGCGTCGTTGAGGGTACGTCCGCGCATAAATGCCAGCGGTGCAATCTGGATGACACCATTTGCAATGTATTCCTGCAATCGGGCAACAGGAATCATATCTTGTAGGGCATCGTAGAGCGGTTGCAGATAGGGGTCGATTTTCTCTTTCATATCGCCCGGCAAAAAGCCGAGCTTTTCTCCCGCTTCCACAGCAGGACGGCTGAGAATGATTTTCTTTACCTCCTTGTTTTTCAGTGAACGTACCGCCAATGCAATTGCCGTGTAGGTCTTGCCTGACCCTGCTGGACCAATAGCAAAAAGCAGGTCGTGCTTTTCAAAAGCCACGACCAGCTTTTGCTGATTAACTGTACGCGCAACAATAGGTTTGCCGCCAACACCATATAAAATCAAGTGATTATGTGCTGCTTCCTCAGGCTGTTCACCTGAGACAATGTTGAGGATTTGTTCCTCTGTCAGAGAATTTTGTTGCATGCAAAAATCAATTAACTGTTTCAATACATCGGCAAAATGTGTCGTATCTTCTTTCGTTCCCGAAATCCTGACAACATGCCCGCGCACTATTATTTTGATATTCGGATAGAGATTTGTCAACAGCCGGACATTGACATTATTGATACCATAAAAAATGGTAGCGTCAATATTTTCCGGTAATTCAATCAATCTATCTACCATGCATAGAGAGGATATTGCGTCATCATCTGATTTACTTCGTTACGCACGGATTGAATTTCCTGTTGATTGTCCGGCGCGGCAAGTACCCGGTCAATCAATTCTACGATGCAGGACATTTTGTCCTCTTTCACGCCTCGTGTAGTGATTGCAGGCGTGCCGAATCGCAGTCCGGAAGTTTGGAACGGTGAACGGCTGTCGAACGGCACCATGTTTTTGTTGGTGGTGATGTCGGCTTCTACCAGCGCTTTTTCGGCAACCTTTCCTGTCAGGTCAGGGAATTTTGCCCGCAGGTCAACGAGTACCAGATGGTTGTCCGTTCCGCCGGAGATAATTTTGTATCCTTTATCAATCAATGCTTTTGCCAGAGCGGATGCATTTTTTTGCACCTGTTGCTGATACAGTTTAAATTCGGGTTGTAAAGCCTCGTAAAAGGCAACAGCTTTTGCGGCTATCACGTGTTCAAGCGGTCCCCCCTGAATACCGGGGAAAACTGCCGAATCAAGTATTGCCGACATCATTTTTATCTCGCCTTTTGGTGTGGTTTTACCCCAGGGATTCGGAAAATCTTTACCCATCATAATCACGCCGCCACGAGGTCCACGCAGTGTTTTGTGCGTTGTGGATGTAACAATGTGTGCGTGTTTCACGGGATTTTCAAGTAATCCTGCCGCAATCAACCCCGCAGGATGAGCCATATCCACCAGAAAAATAGCGTTGATTTGGTCAGCGATGCGACGGATGCGGGCATAATCCCACTCGCGACTGTAAGCTGAAGCGCCTGCAATAATCAACTTCGGACGCTCGGCAAGGGCAGTTTTTTCGAGTTGGTCATAGTCAACACGACCATCTTCTTCGCGGACACTGTAATCAAGAGCCTGATAGTTGATACCCGAAAAATTGACGGGCGACCCGTGCGAAAGATGTCCACCATGCGAAAGGTTTAATCCGAGAAATTTATCCCCCATATTCAAACAGGCGACAAACACCGCCATATTTGCCTGCGCTCCGGAGTGAGGCTGAACATTTGCCCATTCGGCTCCGAACAGCTCATTGAGGCGGTCGATTGCTAACTGCTCGCTTCTGTCAACCACTTCGCATCCGCCGTAGTAACGTTTTCCGGGATAGCCTTCAGCATATTTGTTGGTTAATACAGACCCCATAGCGGTCATTACCTGAGGACTGACAAAATTTTCCGAAGCAATCAGTTCAATGCCTTTTAGCTGACGTTGCTTCTCCTGTTCAATAATTTCAAAAATAAGATGGTCGTTTTTCATACGTTTTTTTTTATTCTATAATTAGTAGATTTAAAATTTTTTCTTTTTGCGAACGCTCCATCCGAAGCGTCCAATTTCTTCTCCGAGTCTGTAATAATGTCCGTGGGAATAGGCAATTAATTTCGCTTCCGAGAGGTTAAACTCGCCGGTAGAGGAATCGACATAACGGCTGTCGGCTTGTACGTTCACCACTTCGGCAATAAACATATCGTGCGAACCAAGCGGCGTTATCTGTGTTACGCGACACTCTATCGACAGCGGCGCTTCCAGAACAATGGGCGCATCAACCACTTCTCCCTTGCGCGGCGTGAGTTTCATCTCGGCAAATTTGTTGAAATCACGTCCACTGCGGACGCCGCACCAATCAGTAGCAAACGCCATTGTTTCGTTGGTCAGATTGATAACAAATTCTTTGTGGCGTTTTATGATTTCGTAAGAATGACGTTCGGGGCGCACCGAAATATAGCACATCGGCGGATTGGTACAAATAGTACCCACCCAACTCACTGTCATCAGGTTATATTCGGCTTCCTGTGCGCCGCAGGAGATGAGCGCTGCGGGTAACGGATAGAGCATTGTACCGGGTTTCCACTGAACTTTCATTATGATATGGATTGTTTATAAGAGTCATTTGGGGAGAATCCTGATTTTAACCACGCCATAAAGGTTAAGCCGTTTATTAGCAGGAAAAACGAAAACAGGACAACGTTAAAATAGTTGTTGCAGAGTATTCCGAACAGAATACCCGCTATACTGTACAGCAGCCAGTAGAGCCATGAATCGGTGTATTTTTTTATCAGTAACCAGTTTGCCAGAACACAGGAAGCTATCAAAACACCATTGATAAGCTTCAGAATCGCCGACAAACTGTCGCTCAGACAAAATGTTGCAAACAGATAATCGGCAATGACAAGCAACAGGAAAATGCCTGCACCTTGGAGGCGTTTCCGGAGCGGTAGAAAACGCGGTACAACTGCCTGTTTTGTATCCGAACAGCTCCCTTTTTTCCAGCTATATAACGACAGCGTCATGAACGGCACAAACAGCGCAAAGTAGAAGAATGTCAAATCGTAACTGCCTGCCAGAAAAAACTGTACTCCCAGCAGGGCTGTTGAAAAAATGCCGGCATAGAATCCCGTATAATTTTGCGGGTTGCGGATGGTGAGAATATAGGCGATGCCCGAAATGGAGGACAAAATGCTGCATATTAATGTCGGTGTGGACATTGTCAGCAGATTAAACCGGGCAATCACCAGAAACAACAATGTGACAAGTCCGACGGAAAGCGCCAAATTTTTCCCAAAGGCACGCCAAAAAACGGTTGTATTACTTTTCATTTCCTTTGAGCATTTCGTGATGATTAAGATTTTCTCTCTTAGCCATTTTATATGTTATCATCTTTTGTATTTTCATATTTATACGTGTCATTTTTCACCGTTGCAAAGGTACACCTTTTTTTAGTGAATAGTGAATAGTGAATAGTGAATAATGAAGCAATGAAGGAATGAAGGAATTAAGAAATTAAGAAATGAATAATGAAAAAAATGCTGTTCCGCAGGGACAAATTTCTGTGCTTCTCTCTGTGAAAACGGAGAAATAACAGGGAAATAATAGCAAAAAAAAACACTATTCACTATTCACTATCCACTATTCGTTATTCACTGACAAAATTTTCTTCATTTTTCCCGTTCATTCCTCACAATTCTCTCGCCATGCAAAAAAAAATTCATTTTTCCATTGTTTTAGAAAAAAAGGTTGTACATTTGCCCCGTTCTTTGAGTTCTCAATT
>JAISXJ010000101.1 GCA_031270565.1 Prevotellaceae bacterium | reverse complement strand
TGGCGAAACCCTCAGCAACATAACCTTTGGGGTAACGGTAAACAGATTACTGTCGGTGAAGAAAACAAAGGCGGCGTTCTTTACAACGGACAATACCATCAAAACACGGACTGGGCAATATCCGCCAACAATCCCTGTGCCTCAATGGGCGCCGGCTGGCGCGTTCCTACTCAGGACGAATGGGAACGACTTTGTAATTACGACAGCAATCCGAGTACTGTCGGTGGCAAGGTTCCCCCCACCGGCAATATACTTTCTATCGGTCAGGCTAACACCAGCGCCAATAGCGCCCCCTTGACCTGGGTACCTGTCAAGAATGGTAAAGCAGCCAATAATGATTGGGGTTATTTTCAATACCGTTTGGGCGGTTTCGCTGTTTACAAAACAGCTGACTGGGATGATGCTGCAGCAGCCGATTATAAAAACGGCATAAAAAACCTTTACGAAACTGCTGCTCCCGAGCCTGTCTTATTCTTTCCTACCGGCGGGATGCGTAACCCGTCTGATGGTACGTTCGCCTCTATGGGTTCCTTTGGGTTCTACTGGAGCAGTACAAATTACAATGATTACGGAGCTTATCTCGTGCGCTTCAACAACACCCACGTGGACCTGAGTGTCAACCTTAACCGTGGGTACGGCTTTAGCGTGCGGTGTGTGAAATAATAATTGTCCTGAACTATGATTTAAATGATTTTGTGATGGACTGTGATTAAATAAAATCAAAGTATTCATTCAATCAAAAGAATCATAGTTCAAGACAGCAAACCAAAAGCCCCTTGCGGGGCTTTTTTTAGTTTTCAGTTTTCAGTTATCAGAGTGTAGAGTTTAGTAAATTGGCTACGCCGAGGGGTTGTTTCGTGTATTTGTGGCTAAATTACTTTTGAGACAGCCCCAATTTTTCACAGGATTAACAGGATGCTCAGGTTAATTATTTTTCATTTTTCATTGTTCATTCTTTTCAGGGCGTTTCAAAAAAAAATTAGCTGATTCTATAATATCCATTTGCTTTTTAAAAAAAACAATTACCTTTGCAGCGAAATTCTGTCGAATTGAACAGGACGTGTCATAGCCATAAAAACTATCCGTTCCACTACAAAAGAGACAACCACTGACAGCGCAGTCAATCTGGCTTAAAATTCATCTAATAAAATCACGAATGGTTTTTTCATCTTTTTGCAAATATCGCGATTGTTTGATTGTGAGCGTTGTATTTGCTGCGATGTAACAGTGTGTAATTCATAATTCTATTTTTTATCCATACATTTTAATGTACACCATTTTACAACTAAAAGAAAAGTCGTTGGACGACCTTCAGGCAATCGCCAAAGAGTTGGATATTAAGAAATCCAACGGTCTGTCACACGAAGAATTGGTTTATGCCGTTTTGGATCAACAAGCAATTGTACGGGCGGCAAATACCAAAGAAAAAGAGTCTGCCACAAGGCAGCCCCGTCAAAAACAACGGATTAAATCGGGAAATTACGTGAAGAAAAATGCCGATGGCGCCGCTACCGGACAAAACGATGCGAACCGTCCAAGACGTGGCAGAGTTCCGCACGCAAGCGCCCCGAATCAGTCTGAGAACAGCACAGCGCCCCTTGCAGCTTCCGCCACACCGTCAGCTTCCGCATCTGCCTCACCGGCAGCAAACAAACCCGGCAGAGGACGCCCCAAAAGAGAGCGCATCCAAACGCCGTCAGCAGCGCTTCCTTTGGAGCAATCCAACGCTACTGTCGCCGAGCCTGCGAATGTAATAAACAGTGCGCCGGAACCGCAATATGACGTACAGGCGATTGTTGAACCCACCGAATTGCTGTTCGACACCGAAGACATTAATATCATTGACGCTCCTGTTGCCGTTGAGCCGGAAAAGATTGAGCCGTATGAGCCGCAGGTACACATCCCAGATGCACCACCTGTGGAGCGTTTTACCAGACAGCGTAATAGTAACGGTCGCAACAGCGCTCTGGACCCGGGCGAGCGTCCATACGAATTTGATGGCGTCCTCAACGGAACAGGAACGCTCGAAATGATGCCTGACGGTTATGGTTTTCTGCGTTCTGCCGATTACAACTATCTCTCGTCGCCCGATGATATTTATGTATCGCAATCACAAATAAAACTGTTCGGTCTGAAAACCGGCGACACGGTAGAGGGTCCGATACGTCCGCCAAAAGAGGGAGAAAAATATTTTCCGCTGGTAAAGGTAACTTCCATCAACGGATTCTCGCCCGAACGTGTACGCGATCGCGTGCCTTTCGAGCATCTGACCCCTCTTTTCCCTGATGAAAAATTCACCCTCACCACAGGACGCAACGACAACCTTTCAACGCGCATTGTAGATCTCTTTTCTCCGATAGGAAAAGGTCAGCGCGGATTGATAGTAGCACAGCCAAAGACCGGTAAAACCGTTCTGCTCAAAGAGATTGCAAATGCCATTCTGGCTAACCATCCGGAGGTATATATGATTATTCTGCTCATTGACGAGCGTCCCGAAGAGGTAACGGATATGGCGCGCAGTGTCAAGGCGGAAGTGATTTCCTCAACGTTTGATGAACCGGCTGAACGGCACGTCAAGGTGGCAAGCATTGTTCACGAAAAAGCCAAACGGCTGGTGGAATGTAAGCACGACGTCGTCATTTTGCTTGATTCTATTACCCGTCTGGCTCGCGCCTACAATACTGCACAGCCCGCCTCCGGCAAAATTCTTTCGGGTGGCGTGGACGCCAATGCACTGCACAAGCCCAAACGCTTCTTCGGTGCGGCACGTAATATCGAAAATGGCGGCTCTCTCACCATTATTGCCACAGCGCTCACCGAAACTGGGTCAAAGATGGATGACGTTATCTTTGAAGAGTTCAAAGGTACGGGCAATATGGAACTGCAACTTGATAGAAAATTGTCCAACAAACGTATTTTCCCCGCTGTGGATATTATGGCTTCGAGTACACGACGCGATGATTTACTGCTCAGTTCGGATGTGCTTAAACGCATGTGGGTGTTGCGGCGTTATCTGTCGGATATGAATTCGGTAGAGGCAATGGAGTTTTTGAAAGAGCGCATGGAACGCACTATTAATAACGGAGAATTTCTCGCTTCAATGAATGATTAGGGAATTATCCAAAATAAACATTTAACTTGATGACTGTCGGAAAGGGTGCGTATTCGCGCCCTTTCCCGATTACGCAAGATGCTCCTACTGACAAAAAAGCAGTCTGTTTGCCAAAAAGAGAACAAAAAATGTTTTGGCAAACTTTTTGTTAAGAGAGAAGCGCAAAAAAAGCATTTTTATTATGAAGAAAGAGAAACCATTAAAAAAACAAACTGCCCCAACCGATGCTTCATCAGTGGAGCAGCCCTGTGAAAATGTTTGTACAGACAGTCAGCAGACGGCGCAACAGCCTGTCGAAGCGCTTGTCAATGTATGGGAAGAAAAATATAACGAACTCAACGACAGGTATGTCCGCCTGATGGCAGAATATGATAACTACCGTAAACGCACCGTCAAAGAGAAAGCCGATTTGATTCTCAGTGGCGGTGAACGGGTGCTGGTTAATCTGTTGCCGGTGGTTGATAATTTTGAACGCGCACTGGAGACAATGAAAACCGCTTCCGATGTGCCGGCTATCAGTCAGGGAGTAGAATTGATTTATCAACAACTGTTTGCCGTGCTCAAACAGATGGGCGTTGTTCCGATGAATACCGAACAGCAGCCGCTTGACACCGACCTGCACGAGGCTATCGCCACCATTCCCGCGCCAAATGAGAATCTGCGGGGACAAATCATCGACTGTACGCAAAAGGGTTATTTGCTCAACAACAAGGTTATTCGCCATGCCAAAGTTGTTGTAGGCGAATAAAATACAAAAAAAATTCCTGAAACTATGGCAAAAAGAGACTATTATGAAGTGCTGGAAGTGTCCAAGACTGCTTCTGTTGAGGAGATAAAGAAAGCCTATCGAAAGAAAGCGTTGCAGTATCATCCCGATAAAAATCCGGGCGACAAGATTGCCGAGGAGAAATTTAAAGAGGCTGCCGAAGCCTACGAGGTGCTTAGCAATGCCAATAAACGCCAGCAATATGACAGATTTGGACACGCAGGCGTTGGCGGCGCTGCCGGTGGCGACTTTGGTGGAATGTCAATGGATGATATATTTGCGCAGTTTGGAGACATTTTCGGCGGACATTTTGGCGGCGCATTCAGAGGATTCTCCGGTTTTAGCGGTTTCGGCGGCAATGGCAGACAGCCTGTGAATCACGGCTCCGATTTGCGTATTAAAGTGTCTCTCTCGCTTAATGAGATTGCCACAGGCATCGTTAAGAAGGTCAAGGTGAACAAACTGAATATGTGTTCACACTGCGGCGGCTCCGGTGCAAAAGACAGCCACAGTTCCAAAACGTGCCACACCTGTAACGGTTCGGGAGTGGTAACACAAGTGCAGCGTACCATTCTCGGACAGATGCAGACACAAAATGTCTGCCCGACGTGCGGCGGTTCAGGGCACATCATCACTGATAAATGCACCGTCTGCAACGGCGAAGGCGTTATGCGGGGAGAGGAGATGATCACCATTAACATTCCGGCCGGCGTACAGGAAGGCATGCAGCTGTCAATGCGCGGCAAAGGCAACGCAGCACGCAGAGGAGGCATACCGGGCGACCTCTATGTGGTGATTGAAGAAGAGCCACATAAGGAACTTATTCGCGATGGTAATGATTTAATATACAACCTTCTGCTTGATCTCCCTACTGCTGTTCTCGGAGGCACGATAGAGATTCCGACCGTTGATAGCAGGGTAAAGGTAAAAATTGACAGAGGGACACAACCCGGCAAGGTATTACGACTGCGCGGCAAGGGTCTTCCCGATGTTAACAGGTATGGAACGGGTGATTTACTGGTAAATATTGGCGTTTATATTCCCGAAACATTATCAACGGAAGAGCGACGCATTTTTGAACACTTCCATTCTTCCGACAATTTCAAGCCAAACGGAAACGCAACGCGCAATTTTTTTTATCGGGTCAAACAGATGTTTGACTGAAATGGCAAGTAACTGCGTGAACAGAATTTTTCTTATCGGTTTTATGGGGTGCGGCAAGACGACGATGGGACGTTATTTTGCCGAACAGTTGCAGTGGCAATGGATAGATCTGGACAGATTTATTGAGAATTATTGTCGGAAAACGGTCGCGCAAATCATCGCCGAATATGGTGAGGATTACTTTCGTGCTGTGGAACGGGATATACTTCTGGAGGTGGCAAGCGCCGAACTGACGGTCATATCTGCCGGCGGCGGAACGCCCTGTTTCCATAATAATATGGCATTAATGAAAGCTTCCGGATTGACATGTTACCTGCGCTGTTCGACGGATGTTTTAACGGAACGGCTTGCGCAGTCAATAGACTCGCGTCCACTGATGCGGAATTTGCAGGGACAGCCTTTGCAAATGCATGTAGCGGAGTTACTGGAGCAACGGAAAATATTTTACGAACAGGCGGATATAATCATCGACTGGGAGAAAAATACATTTAAAGACACGCATAAAATCTTTTCTGAAATAGCGCAGAAACCACTCTCTGCCCGGTCGTTGTCCTGAAATAATTAACAAAAAATAAACACTTGATTATGAACACTTATGAAAGCGAAATAAAGCGCATTATCCGGTCGCAACACGAACTTTTTCATTATTTATCGGACTTGAGAAATATGGCAGTCCTCAACGAGCATGTTTTTCAGGAACAGGCATCCAACACGGAGCACGACGAAGATTCTTTTACTTTTACGCATGATTCGATTGGAACAGTTACTCTGCACGTCGTTGAACGCGAACCGGACAAAAGAATCCGGTTTACGGCGAAAATACAGTTTGTTACGCTGGATATGCTTATCGAATTGACGGCTGCTTCCGACTCGGAAACAGACATGAAAATGACACTGAGCTTTTCAGGTAATATCCCACATATATTTAAGATGATGATTGAAGGCAAACTACAAAATATTGTCAATCAAATAGCCGATACGCTGGCGCATAGCCTCAATCAGAAGCAACGCATCTAATTTTTTCACTCCTGTCTTTTTTGAGCACGAGAATAGCAAAACAAAAGCCCCTCGCGGGGCTTTTTGTTTGGTCTTGGCGGAGGCTGTTATTCTTTCACGCACCGCATACCTGAGCCCTCCGCGCGGCTATTGCCGATGGTCGACACGCTACCGTAACCGAAGAACAGGATATGAGGATCTGGGGTGCCAGCTGTACTACTCCAGTAGCGCAGTTGGGTGCCGACATCGTAAAACGAACCATCGGAACGATCGCGCGTCCCGACAGCAGGAAAGAAGAGGAGAGGCTCGGGGGCAGCAGTTTCGTAAAGGTTTTTTATGCCGTTTTTATAATCGGCTGCTACAGCATCATCCCAGTCAGCTGTTTTGTAAACAGCGAAACCGCCTAAATTGCCTGTAGTACCAGCCCAGCCACTATAGTTGGTTGCTACACCACCTGCTACAGGTACCCATGTCAATTCATTGCCACCGCGAGTAGTAGTGGTCTTACCCGTAGAAGGTATGGACAAAACAATACCACCGACATTGTTCGACTTGCAGTCGTAATTTATAAGCCGTTCCAATTCGTCCTGAGTAGGCACACGCCAGCCGGAAGGGCAGGGGTCGTTGACGGTTTTAACAGGCTTTTGATAGTATCCACCGCTGCTGCTTTCGACAGCGCCACCATCAGCAGAACCAAAATTAAAATAAAGTATCTCGCCGTTACCCCAAAGGTCATTCTTTGTGGGAGAGCACCAATCATAAAGTCCGGAAGCGTTACTTTTGATAAAGTGTCCGTATGCTTGAGTGGGAGAATTTTTTTCGTAAGCTCCTGCCGTATCATCAACAACCTGTCCGGTGGTAGCATCCAAAGCAGTTCCTGAAAGCGCTCCCTGATTTGTTGTATTTCCATCACCGCCATAAGCAACAGCATCCAGCTTTTCGTGTCCGTCTCTCATGCGTCCCCACTGGTACATATCGCCGAAAACAGTAACAGCGTTTGGAACTGTGCAGTCAGCAAGGAATCTTATCTGCTGTTTTGCAGGAGAAAGTTCAGGATAGAGCGCATTAAGTTTAGCCACATCAGCGCCAAGATTGTAATCCATAAAGGTAACGTCAGGCACGGCATGAGAGCACGTTGGCGCAGAAACGACAGTAGAATAAATCTGTTGTGTGCCTATCGGCTGCCAACGATTCCCGTCCCAGACGAAGATACCCATTCCAAAGTCGTGGTTGACATTATAAACGACTGCTCCTGTAAGCGCCGCTTTCACAGCAGGCGTTACATCGCCGGGGATGTTTATACCGGGAAAACCAACGGGAATGGTAGTATAACCGGTGAAATTTACATTAGACAGTTGCAACCCGCCTTTGGTCGTGCTGTTCAAATCCAGAATCGTACCGGCTTTTGGGGCATCGCTGCCGCCAATAGTTACCTGCGCCGCCATAAATGGCGCTACGCTTAGAAATGCTGCTGCAAGCGCAGCGAAAAGAAATAGATTAGTTTTCATAACAGTAATATTTAAATTGTGAATAAAATAATAATCGTTGTTTTGCTTTTATTTCTCTGTGTCTCTCTGTGAGTTCTCCGTGTAACTCTG
>JAISXJ010000179.1 GCA_031270565.1 Prevotellaceae bacterium | reverse complement strand
TGAAAACTAATTCTGCTCTCGCTGCTTAAAACGTTCAATAAATTTAGTCGTTTTGCGCGACTCGGCATAGCTAAAACAAGTTTTATCTCTGCTCTCGCTGCTTAAAACGTTGCTTTTTAAATTTGTTGCGGAGACAGGATTCGAACCCATGACCTCCGGGTTATGAGCCCGACGAGCTACCACTGCTCTACTCCGCGATATTTAATGCTGCAAAGGTACAACTTTTTTTTATTCCCCACAACTGTTTTGCAAAAAAAAACAGATATTTTTTTTATTGCAGTATTTTTCAAGGTATTACCACCCTGTTATTTTGCTGTTAAAGACTTTTTCGGCACAATTTTCGCCATCCATTGCCGACGAGGTAATGCCTCCGGCATAGCCCGACCCCTCGCCGCAGGGATAAAGTCCTGCAAATTGCGGGTGTTCAAAGGTGTCGGCTTGGCGCAGAATACGCACCGGCGATGACGACCGCGATTCCATACCTACCACCACCGCTTCGGCGGTAAAAAAACCTTTCATCTTTCTGTCAAACGCCTTAAAACCCTCTTGAAGACGCCGTCCGATGGATTCCGGCAGCCAGAAATGTATCGGAGAGGAGACAATGCCGGGTAAATAGGAACAGTCGGGCAAGTCGTAAGAGAGTTTGCCCTGTACAAAATCGGTAAGCCGCTGCGCAGGCGCCTGCTGAAAAGCGACATAACCTGCGGCTTCACCAACTAAAGGCACATTCTTCTTAATAATTGAGCCGTGCGTAACGGCAAACAGGTTTGTTCCCGCAAATGCTGCCAAAAGAAACTAACCTTTAACTATAGAGAATTGATAGAATGATCGCTATACCAATTGTTTTCATACCTACATGAAAATTATGAACGTTTTTCTATGTAGATACGTTGCGTGCAACGTATCAGGCACGCAACGTATCTGCATAGGGGATCAATTAATTCTTGGTGAATTTAACGGTGCGTCCGTCGATGGAAAGGATGTAAATGCCTTTCGCCAAACCGGATACATCAATCGATTCGTTGGAAATTCTTGGAGCGGCGACCGTCCTACCGCTTACATCAGCAATTCGGATTTCTTTTGCTGTGGATAATCCGTTTACATACAGAATATCTTTCGCCGGAACCGGATAAACGCCGACCGGTTCAATTTTGATATTCTCAATACCTACCATTGTGCCTTCTTCCCCACAAATCACAAAATCGGAGATTTCGATGTCAATATCAGCAGGATTGCCTCCAAAGTCGAACAAAATCTGGAAAATCCGGGACAACCCGGTCGGAGGAACAATCGCATCGACTCCGAATACCGTTCCCTCTGTCGCAGCCAATGTTTGACGGGAAATCAACTCAATAAAAGCATTATCATCGTGGTCAAATATTTTAGCATAAATCGACGTGTTTTTCGATGTTCTCACTTTAGCTTTAATTTCGTAAGATTCACCGGCCTTGAGGATAATCGGTGTTGTCGGCAATATGCGGAACTGAGCTTGCCATTCGGCGCCGGTTGCAGCGCCCAAATGAATGGATATTACGTTGTTGCTTACATCGAAGGTATAATTGGCACTCGCAACCCAGCCCGGAGCGAAATAGGGTGCAGTATCATCTGAACCGGGTATTAACAGGTGATCCTCATCCAGCAGGAGGTTACAAACGTAAGGCTCGTTGAAATTCCAGGTATAAGCATCGGAGAGTTCGGAGTCAAGGATGACGTCGCCGTCGCCGATGGCCTGTACTTTCACGTAATAAGTTGTGCCGTAATTTTCGTCTCCCAAATCCAACGCCGTACCGGATTCAAATTCAGAAATTGTTTCTATCGGCGTAGTATCGTCTTCTGCTGCGTAAATGGTTACGGTATAGCTGACGGCGGCTAAAACCGGAGTGAACGTAAGTTTGTTTTCGGTATTGATTTTCAAACCGGCCGGTTTAGCCAGAGCAGCGGTCAAGTCCCAGGCAGTTGCTTCAGACAATGCAGAATTGATGTATGCGCCGGCATTGCCGATGGCTTGCGCCTTTACGGTGTAGTGTCCCGGAACATCGTAGGTGAGCGCGTTGCCCGGTGCAAAATCGCTTTGCGTAAAAACGGGAACGCCTTCGGCATTGTAAACATAAACCTTGTAAGTTACTGCATTCTCTACTGCACCGAAAGAAAGGGCATTATCTGTAACCACTAAATTATCCGGCGCATCCAGTATGGTAGCCGAACCCGAACAGTTGGAACCGTAGATGTACGGGGTGCTGAACGTGAGCGTCGGATACAAGTCTGCGATATTTCCATTTCCCGCCGGTAGAGGGTTGGGAGTAACTAACAGGTAATCGCATTTCCCGTTGTAGGTGATTTCAACACCCGGCAACAAAATAATCCCTTCCTTAGCCCTGAAAGTCTGAGTTTTTCCGGTATTGTCACCTACTTTTTCAAGCAAGAAGTCGCCCCGTACATCACCTATCCTAAAACCGTTAAGCGCCATACCGGTTGCACGGAAAGTAGTGGTCGGCGTGTATTCGTCATGCAGAGCAGAATTGATTGAGATTACGATTTGTCCTTCGGCATCGGTTGTCCACGACCAGTAAGTAGCATCGTAATCGCCGTATTCTGCATTGTTATTGGGGATTGAATTGCCGTCTCCATTCGGATTCACCAAAAAATCACAATAGGGAGAAGCAGGCACCGTAGCGGGCGTTTGGTAATTCACCGTCCATGCAAAAGGATCGGAAAGATCGGATTCTTCGTATTCGGACATTTGGCTCACATCGGGAATGGATGTTACGTGAACATTGAATGTGCCCGGAAGCGGGAAGTTCAACACATCGCCTGAAGTTACCGAAATTTGCTGGTAAACGAGGTTTGTGCCGATATACACAAAAGCATTGTATGTAGCGGCATCAGTTACCGGGTCGAATGTAAGAACAGCCGCGTCGTCCACGGATACACCGGTGGGAGCGGCTAATTTTGTACGTTCGAGATTGGCGCAATCAGAGCCGTAGGTATAAGTGAAATTTCCGGTGGGATACAAGTTTCCGCTCGGATTAGCGCCGCCTGTTGTCAGGTAAGCCACTATTCCCTGGTATTGGATAGACAGACTTTCCGGAAGCGTAACGCCTGCTTTCGGGGTGATCGTACAGACATTTCCCGAATAAGCAGTGTTCAAATAAGCCTCGCCTCCGACTGCCGCAGGGCCTAACTTGAAGTTTCCGGCAGTCAACGAGCCTGCTCTAAAGGCTGCTCCGTTTCCGCCGACGCTTGCCATCGTAACGCTGATATTTCCGTTTTCCAGGGTTTCCCAAGTGAGGATGACCGCATCATCGCTACCCACGCCGGAACCTGTACCGGAAGGATCCCAATAGTAATAGCAATACTCCGAATCGCCCTGTTCGGGAATCGTACCGGGAATTGTCCACTCAACGGCAGTTGATTCAAGCGAATTTAAATAAAGGTTGTCATCCCCTATGGCTTTTACTTTGACCGTATAAGCGCCCGGATTGGCAAAGGTCAAAATCGTGCCGGCAGGGTTAGCATTTGCCTCCGTGTAATAGGGTATGGAACCGGCATACACAATAGCCTGATAGGAAACAGCATTGGCAACGGCGTCGAAGGTCAGGTTGCCGAAAGCATCCACTGCCACATTTTCGGGTGCAGGCAGCGGCGCAGGATCGGGACATTGTTTTGTACTGCCGTAAGTCCAGATAAAGTTAATGCTGGGCCATAAATTACCATCCAACGAGGTTTTATACTCGGTGGCTGAGTTGTAACGAATTTTAGCCCCGTCGGGAATTGTTTGAGCCGGTATCAAAGTAATTGTTGTCAAATCGGAAGATATAGTCCTCGTAAAAAACCGGTTCCCTGTATTCACCGTAGTGGCGTCCCATGTTGTTCCGCCGCTTACGTCAACCCAAAGATTCGCTGTAACGCGATCATTACTCCAGCCTTGCCCGCGAAAAGAGGTTTGTCCGGCCGTTTCGCCATCAATAGCCGAATAAATCGTAATGGTTACATTACCATTCGTTTCGGTATTCCAGGTAAAGCGGGCAGCGTTATTCCCCGTACCATACAACCACCGGCAGTATTCGGAAGCCGGTTGCGCCCAAACGTTAATGCTTGCAAGCGCCACAATAAAAACTGAAAAGACCGTCAAACATCTTTTCCTCAAAAGTAACTTGTTCTTTTTTTTCATGTTTTTTTTAATTTAAAAATTATTATTATTGATTTCATCCCGGATGCAGGAACAAATACGCACCTTGCATCCGCGGCGTTTTTATTTTCGAATGAATTTTTGTGCATAATATTCAATTTCGTTTGAAACGGAAACAATGTACATTCCCGAAGATAAATGCGTAACGTCTATCTGCGCGTTTTCCCCGGAAAACCGTTTCGACACGTATTTTTGCCCCATTACGGAATAAATATTTACGGAGAATGGGATTTCGGAACGGGAGGCGACATTCAAAGTCTCTCCTGCGAGGGTAACCCTTGCAAACGCTTGGGCATCTGTTGTTTTAACGGCAGTTTCTCCGTCTTCCGATTTTTGATAGACGCGCACATAGTCAATCAGAAATTCCTGCGGCCAGATAGCATCGTCCACGCCCTGCGCGCCGCCCCAGTTTCCGCCTACGGCAAAGTTGAGGATCACGTAAAAATCCTGGTCGAAAGGCCATTGGGAGGAACCGGCAAAACCATTGTTGTAAGTATGAAAGAGTTGGTCATTCAGGTACCACTTGATATAGCCGGGTTCCCAGTCGATGCGGATGACGTGGAAATCGCCGGTTTTACCGGCAATGCTGATGTTGCTGCCGTTACCGTTGCCGCCGGAACCGGCTCCCCGGTGTACCGTACCATGAATCGTGGAAGGCTGATAGCCGACAAATTCCATGATGTCAATCTCGCCGCTATTGGGCCAGCCGCCGTAAACGCTGCTTTGAGGCATCATCCAGATGGCAGGCCATGTGCCGCGTCCTTCCGGCAATTTGAAGCGGGCTTCGACCCGTCCGTATTTGAAATACTTTTTATTTTGCCCCCACAATTTGCCGGAAGTATAATTCCGGTTTTGGTAGGATTCTTTATAGACTTTCAGCACCAGATTTCCGTCGCGTGTAAAAATATTTCGTTCCAGGCCTGTATAGTATTGCAATTCGTTGTTGCCGAATCCATCGCCTCGCACCTGGGGCGACCAGATGTCGGGATCGTAACCGGCGCCGTCGAACTCGTCGGCCCACACTAACTGGAATGTGCCGGGGAGTTCGATTATTCCGGTTTCACCGGCGTTCAGGTCGGTTTTCACTATGTCATCAAGATAGACTTCGATGCTCTGCGCAGGATTTTCCGTTTGGTCGGGCATAACAGAAAAGTCGTCGTAATTGCTTCCGGCTGCCCCGCCGAAGGCTACGGTTTGAGCGCCCGCTCTGTTTGCAGCAATACAGAAGCAGAAAATGGCTGTTAGAAATACAATTGTTTTTTTCATAATGATTCAATGTTTAATTGATTGATTTGTTTATTTATTTATTATTAAGACTTTACACTGAAAACACAGCGGCAACCCTCCAGAAGATTCTGGAAGATTGCCGTTACAGCTGTATATGGCAAGGCAACGCAAAGAAATTTCGCGCCGTAAACTGTCGAATAAAAAAAGTTTAAGTTTTTGTTAAGTTCTTGAATACAAGGAGTTAAGACGAAAACAAGGGGGGGCTTTCGTAATGAACTTACAGGTAGGCGGTTAAACCGTCTAAACTGCAAAAAAGGTAAGTATAAAAGTTCTGATGCAAACATAATTATAATTCATTTTTTGATGTGGATATCAGGGGCAAAAGTACAACTTTTTTTATTCCCTGCAACTGTTTTGCAAAAAAAAACAGATATTTTTTTTATTACAGTACTTTTCCAGATATTACAGTCTTATTTAAGTAGTACAAAGGAATTATTTTCATATTTTAAAATCAAAAAGAGTATTGAGAATAATAAGAATGAGATTCTTTTGAGCGTCTTTTGCCTTTTCTCTCGGTTGTTTAGCCCTCGAAAAAAGACAAAATCCATATCAAAATAAAGCTCAAAAATTATAAAAATAATTCCTTTGTACTACTTAATATGCTGTTAAAGACTTTTTCGGCACAATTTTCGCCATCCATTGCCGACGAGGTAATGCCTCCGGCATAGCCCGACCCTTCGCCGCAGGGATAAAGACCTGCCAGTTGCGGGTGTTCAAAGGTGTCGGCTTGGCGCAGAATACGCACCGGCGATGACGACCGCGATTCCATACCTACCACCACCGCTTCGGCGGTAAGAAAACCTTTCATCTTTCTGTCAAACGCCTTAAAACCCTCTTGAAGACGCCGTCCGATGGATTCCGGCAACCAGAAATGTATCGGAGAGGAGACAATGCCGGGCAAATAGGAACAGTCGGGCAAGTCGTAAGAGAGTTTGCCCTGTACAAAATCGGTAAGCCGCTGCGCAGGCGCCTGCTGAAAAGCGCCGCCATTATTATTGAATGACAACCGTTCAAGATGCTGTTGAAAGTGAATGCCCGCCACCGCGCCATAAGTCTCAACATCGGGCAGGTCTTCCGTCCGAATCTCTACCACAATGCCCGCATTGGCAAACGCCGACCCGCGATGCGATGCCGACATACCGTTCACCACCACCTGACCGGCTTCCGTCGCCGACGGGACAATATGCCCTCCCGGACACATACAGAACGAATAAACGCCACGTCCATTCGCCTGATGTGTCAGACTGTAAGTTGCCGCAGGCAAATAGGCGTTGCGTGTGCGGCATTTATATTGAATACTGTCAATCAAACTCTGAGGATGTTCCACCCGTACCCCCATAGCAAATCCTTTAGCCTCCAAAGCAAAATGATGGCGATGCAGTAGATGATATACATCCCGCGCCGAATGACCGGTGGCTAAAATGACCGCTTTCCCCTCGTAGGACATTCCGTCGGCGGTGATAACGCCCCTGATGCGCTTGCCGCTCAAAAGCAAATCCGTAACTTTCGTTGAGAAATGAATCTCACCGCCACAGTCGATAATGGTCTGGCGCATCCTCTTTACCACCTCCGGCAGACAATCCGTGCCAATGTGCGGATGCGCTTCATATAAAATGGCATCTTGTGCGCCGTGATAATGAAATATTTCCAAAATCCGCCGTGTATTTCCCCGTTTGCCGGAACGGGTATAAAGTTTTCCGTCGGAGAATGTGCCCGCGCCACCTTCGCCGAAACAGTAGTTGGAATCAGCGTCAAGGGCTACATTACGGTTGAGCAGCGCAATATCTTTTTTGCGTTCCGGAATAGCTTTACCCCGTTCCAAAACAACAGGACGTATTCCCAGTTCTATCAAACGCAACGCCGCAAAAAGCCCCGCAGGTCCCGCTCCAACGATAATCACCTCCGTTCCGTTTGTTACAGGATGGTAATTAAAACTGTTTTCATAGCGGTGTACAGGCGTTTCATTGACAAAGACACGCAGATGCAGCTTGACTACCGGAAAACGTCCCCGCGCATCAATAGCTTTTCGCGCCACCTCTATGACAAGCGCAGCTTCAGCCACATTTAATTTACGCGCTACAATCTGTTTCAGCAGGTCAGCCTCGCCGGCTTCGCGGGGTGTAAGGGAGAGTTGTAATTCAATCATGAATGTGTGGATAGCAGTTTCTTTTTCCGTTTTCTGCACTGTCCGCCGAGATACTGCCCCAGAACAGCCAGAGCAATATTCACGGGAATAAGCCACGATGGCACGTCGAGCCATATTCTGAGCGCCACAATAAGAGGTACGGAGGCGTGTACAAGCACAAACCACATCGTCGAGAATTTTCTGAAACATTCCCGCCAATAGCCGAGAGGCACATTTATCAGGCAGCAGAATATGCCTAAAAGAATCCATTCTGTGATATGCATAATAACAGGATTTTTATTTTTGTTGCAAAGGTACGCCTTTTTTTAGTTAGTAGTTAGTAGGGTGTAGTTATTAGTGACAAACAGTTATCAGATTTTAGATTTACGAATTACGAATTGAGAAACAACTAAACTCTAAACTCTAAACTCTAAAAAAATATTATTCACTATTCGTTATTAACTATTCACTGCCAACTATGCCGAGTCGCGCAAAACGACTAA
>JAISXJ010000175.1 GCA_031270565.1 Prevotellaceae bacterium | reverse complement strand
ATAATTCAACCCATACGGGTTGATGTTCAGCGTATTGCGATGTCCATAAGTTGCACTTACGGTTATTCACATAACGCCCTAACGGGCAAAAAAAACGGCTTCCCAGACTGCCTGCAAGGTGCGACAAGTGATAAAAAGTCCTGCCTTGTCAGGCAGAGGATAGGAGGGCGTCGTTTTCCGCAGGTCGCTGACCTGCGGTTATGAAAATCATGTCCTTCCAGGACAACGTAACATTGACTTTCGCTCGGCACAAGCCCGAAAAAATATTATTCACTATTCGTTATTCGTTATTCGTTATTCACTTTATATTATAGCGCCTCAAAAAAAAACTTAACCCCAAAAGACAGGTGATTGCTTCTTCGATTTTTGTTATTACCTTTGCCCCCGTTATTAGCAATGCGGCAGTAGCTCAGTTGGCAGAGCGCTAGCTTCCCAAGCTGGAAGTCGCGGGTTCGAATCCCGTTTGCCGCTCGATTTGTTAGACAAACGTTTTAAGCAGCGAGAGCAGAATTAGTTATCAGTTGTCAGTTATCAGATTTTAGAATTACGAATTACGAATTACGAATTACGAATTGAGAAACAACTAAACTCTAAAAAAATATTATTCACTATTCGTTATTAACTATTCACTGCCAACTATGCCGAGTCGCGCAAAACGACTAAATTTATTGAAAAAATACCTGTTATACTCTTGTATAACAGGTATTACCATTTTATAGGGGCTATAAAAAACGTGTACAAATAATTTACACCCTCCCTTTGCTTTCAGGAGATTGACTGCGTCAGGCGCATCAGTATTCCTCCTCGTAAAGAGGTACCATAGAATTGTAAAAATCTGTGTAAGCTACTTTATAATCTTCGTTATAAGGCAGATATGGCAATTTTTTATTTTGTACGTATTCAACTGTTTGAGGATTTACTTCCGGATGTCCGATGATAACGGCATCGGAGAAATCAATTGCCAGTCTTGTCAGCATATCGTAACTAACGGCTTTATCTTTCATTGCTGCGAGGGATTCCGGCGCTGAGGCATCTGAAAGGGCAATCAAACGGTCAAAACCTTTTGGGAGTGGCGTTTGAAAGGTATCATTACAAAGGGCATATATTACCTTTGAATGACGGAAAAATGGGTCATCGTTGTAGAATTTCTTTACATACAGTGGCATCAATGCCGTTAGCCAGCCGTGACAGTGGATAATATCGGGCGTCCAGCGCAGTTTTTTGATGGTTTCCAACACTCCTCGTGCAAAAAAGATGGCACGTCGGTCGTTGTCGCCATACTCTGCGCCATGTTCGTCAACAAGCATTCCTTTTCTACGAAAAAAGTCATCATTGTCGATAAAATAGACCTGCATGCGTGCCGACTGAATGGAAGCAACTTTGATGATAAGCGGATGATCGGTATCATCAATAATCAGATTCATCCCTGAGAGTCGCTGCACTTCGTGTAATTGATTGCGTCGTTCGTTGATGTTGCCAAAACATGGCATAAATGTCCGAATTTCACAGCCTCTATCCTGAATGTACTGGGGAAACTCGCGACAGATTTTCGATTCCGGCGTCTCCGGTACAAAGGGGGAAATAGCCTGAGAGACGAACAGGATTTTAATAGGGTCATTCATCTTTATTAGAATAATAATTATTGGCTTGCAAAGATATAAAAAAATAATCGGAAATAATTGTTCTCTTAATAAAAAAATAAGCCCGTCATTTCAATTACTGGTGTAAAAGCAGATGATAAAAAAACAAAAAAGGCTGTCCTCAAGCGGGGTAGGCGCTGTCTTGACAGACAGTATATATTGCCTAATCTTCTATCATCAAAACGCGCTCGCCGCCGGCAGAAACGGTGATGTGAACACTGACACACTGATTCGGAAGAAGCGCTGCAATGTTTTCCGCCCACTCCATCAGACAGAAACATTGACTGTCGAAATAGTCGTACAAACCCAAATCAAGCGCATCCTCTGTGCGGGTTATGCGGTAGAAATCGAAATGATATATCGTCTCGCCGCTGGTGGTGGCATATTCGTTGATAATGGAAAAAGTGGGGCTGTTGACCATATCTTCCTCTACTCCTAACGCCTCACAAAGCGCCTTAATAAAGGTGGTTTTACCTGCACCCATTGCACCATAAAATGCAAAAAGCTTGCGCCCACGCATTAAACCGATAAATTTCCGCGCTGCGGCGGAAATGGCATCAGGCGTGTCGATGGTAATGATATGCGCCATTTTATTCAGACATTATTATTAAGGAAAACTATATCTTCTTCAACCGCGCATATTTCATTAGCAACAGTCTCACGCCATTTGCTCCGAAATTGACACGCACTTTCGTTTGACCGGCATCCGATTCGAGGGCAAGCACAATGCCTCGCCCAAAGGTAAGATGCTCCACCGTATCGCCAACATTAAACTCACCAGCAACATCGCTCCGAGAGGGATACTCTTTTTTGATGTCGTCAAGCGGCTTAAAGGTTGCCGCGTTGCCGGAAGCAGAATCGGGGAAATGATGTTTGCCCACCGGAGAATAATCCTGCTTGTTGCGATGATGGAAAAACGTCAGCGGCATTTGCAAAAAAGACTGATCAATATCATTCAGGAAACGACTTGGCTGTGGCATAACCATCTTGCCGCTACGAAAACGCGACTTGGCGTATGTTATAATGCAGGATTCCTTTGCCCGCGTAAGCGCAACGTAGAACAGCCGCCTTTCTTCCTCCAAATCCTTTTCCGAAAGACACATCACAGAGGGAAAAAGTTCCTCCTCCATCCCCACAATGAATATATACTGAAACTCCAACCCCTTTGCAGCGTGGACGGTCATCAAAGTAACTCTTTGCTGATCATCCGAAATGTTCGTGTCCTGATCTGTGAGCAGCGAAACTTCAGAGAGGAAATCCGCGAGCTGCTTTTTTCCGTCGTCATCATATTCCCGCTGTTCGCAAAACTCGTGTATGGCGTTCAGCAACTCCCAAATATTTTCCCGCCTCGAAATATTATCGGGGTCGTCCGAACCGGCAATATCTTCCATAATGCCGCTATCCGTCAGGATTCGTTCCGCAGTTTGAAAGGCATCATTAGCGGCGTTAAAATCCGCCAGCGCCACAATCATATTCACAAACGCTTGAATCTTGAGAGCCATATTGCGGCTTATTGTATCCAGCGCCGTTTTATCATTCAGAAGCATATTCATTACGGAAGTATGCCCTGCCTTTGCAGCTGCAAAAATTTTTTGAAAAGTAACAGCACCAATGCCCCGCAAAGGGTAATTAATAATGCGCCGCAATGCCTCATCGTCATCGGAATTAATCACCAGACGCATGTAAGCCAGAGCATCTTTAATTTCTTTTCGCTGATAAAAAGAGTGTCCGCCGTAGATTTTATAGGGGATATTTTGCTTTCGCAGAGCGTCCTCAAAGATACGGCTCTGAGCATTTGTACGGTAAAGAACGGCTATGTTTCCGCAGGGAAGCTGTTTTTTTTCAACAAGATTCTTGATTTCGTCAGAGACGGAACGACCCTCGTCCAAATCGGAAAAACAACTCAGAACACGAATGGGGTCTCCCGTACTTAATTTGGAAAAAATACGCTTCGGAATCTGGTGTTTATTTTTCTCAATCAAGGAATTTGCCGCGTTGACAATAGTCTGTGTAGAACGATAGTTCTCTTCCAGCCTGAAAAGTTTACATTCCGTGTAGCTGCGCTGAAAAGAGAGAATATTATCAATATTCGCCCCGCGAAAAGAGTAAATACTCTGCGCATCATCCCCCACCACGCAAACACGCCGGTGCTTTGCCGCAAGCAGGGTAATAATCTGATGCTGTACAATATTTGTGTCCTGATATTCGTCCACCAGAATATAAAGAAAACAGTCCTGATAATACTCCAGAATTGTGGGATTCTGTTTAAAAAGGAGGTATGTATTCAACAAAAGGTCATCAAAATCCATTGCGTTAGCCTGTTTGCAGCGGTCAACGTAAAGTGCATAAATTTCCGCAAAGTGCGGCTGATGCCGGTACTTATCTGCCTGAATTAAATCCGGTTGTGCAGCATAGCTGGACGGAGTAATCAGGCTGTTTTTCATAGATGAAATTCTTGCAAACACACCCCGCGGCTTGTAAAGTTTTTCGTCAAGCTCCATTTCCTTAATAATATGCTTTATAAGGCTCTTAGTGTCGTCGGTGTCGTAAATGGTGAAATTTGGCTGGTAGCCCGCGACCTCTGCGTTTTGCAGCAGTATGCGCAGAAAAATACTGTGAAACGTTCCCATCCACAGTCCGCGAGCAATGTCCGTACCCGTGATTTTGACAATGCGGTCTTTCATCTCACGGGCAGCCTTGTTGGTAAAAGTCAACGCCAGAATGGACGATGCGCAATAACCCTGCTGCAAAAGATAGGCTATTTTATAAGTCAGGACGCGCGTTTTCCCTGAACCGGCGCCGGCTACCACCACCGAAGGACTGTCACAACAAAGAACGGCGGCATATTGCTGTTCATTCAGTAACTCTTTAAAATTGAAATTTAATTCTGCTGTATTCATAATAATAACCTTTTAAACAAAAGAATCCTGACCGTTCGGACGGAAAATTACTTTTTTTTGCCTATTCTCCGTATCCTTTGCGCCTCTATTTTGAAAAGATGCAGATAGATACGCATTAATAATTAATTAGTAGCCCTTGCCATAAGATTCTCTATTTCCTCAGGAAATTTTGGCAGCGCCTTGCCAAGAATCCTGCATCCGTCAGCGGTAATCAGAATATCGTCTTCGATGCGGATACCGCCAAAACCGATATATTTACGTACACGGTCATAGTTTATATACTCGCTAAAGGCATTTTTAGAAGCCCAAAGGTCGATTAGCTGCGGGATAAAGTAAATTCCGGGTTCCACTGTTACAATATGTCCTTCACGAAGAGTGCGCCCGAAGCGTAAACTGCTGTGTCCAAAGATGTCGCTGCGCCGGATATCCGAGTCATATCCGACGTTATTTTCACCAAGTCCCTCCATATCATGCACGTCCATGCCAAGGGCATGACCAAGACCGTGCGGCATAAAAAGCGCGTGCGCACCTGCTTCAACCGCTGCAACAGGGTCTCCCTTCATCAGCCCCAGACGCCCCAAACCTTCGGCAATCACCGTACAGGCATTGTTGTGAACGGTACGATAGGGAATCCCCACCCGCGCCATTCCAATGCTCTCCAAATTGGCGCGGAGGACAATATTATATATCGCAAGCTGCTCTTCGGAGAATTTGCCCGAAACCGGAACGGTACGGGTGAAGTCCGAACTGTAACCGGACACAGATTCCGCGCCCATGTCGGCAAGCAACAGTCGTCCGGCAGTAAGAATTTGGCTATGGTCGTGATTATGAAGTGTCTCGCCATTCTGTGACAGGATGATGGGGAATGACACGCCCGCTCCATACGAGAGCGCAATACCCTCCGCCATACCTGCCAGCAACCGTTCCGACACTCCGGGACGACAGTTTTTTATAACGGAAAGGTGCATCTCTACGCCGGTGTCGCAAATGGCATCCATCTCTGCAATCTCCTCTTCGTCCTTAATGAGGCGCAAATCAACGACGGCTTCAATCAACTCCTGCGACGCTCTGTTTTTAACATCCTCGACTGGAATGTTAATTATACGGCTCAGAAAGAGGCGTGTATCGTCGCGAAAGGGAGGTAAATAATGTACGTTACGACCTTCGACAAGGGCGTTTTTAATAAATTCCGACAGATTCTCTTTCGGACGGACGGCGTGGATACCGCTTGCCGCTGCAAGCTCCTCTACCGACGGTTGATTACCCATCCAGATAATATCGTCGATAGTGTAGGAATCGCCGAACAGCAAATCGGTCTGACTGTCAAGGTCAATAACTCCAACAAGACCGTCTCTCATTTTGCCGAAAAAATAGGCAAAATTACTGTCCTGCCGGTAACGGTAAGTATTGGCGGGATAATTCATTGGGGAGTCATTGTTTGAAGGGAAAATCACTACTCCTCCGGAGAGGATGCTTTTTCTGAGCGCTGTGCGCCTCTTTTCATAAATTTCTTTTTGCATAATAATAAGTATGTTAAACTGGAATAATTGGTTATTTTAATTAATAATTGATTGAGGGGAGACTTATCCCGTTGATGTTCCGGTATAAATCCAGAGCGTAGAGGTCAGTCATACCCGAAATATAGTCCACCACTGCCTGAATCCGTTCATAGAGCGTGTTGGCGGCAGTGTTGTACTGCGCGGGGATACGGCGCAAAAGATGCTGCGAATAACTCTTTTGCGGGTGAGTAACCGCGTTGATTAAAACCTCAAGCAGTTCGGAAACAATCTTAAATCCGGCGAGTTCAATGTCAAGCGCCTGATGAGAGTTGTAGATTTTCTCTTTTGCCAGAACAGCGCAACGGTCATACGCCAGACGTAGCGGCTTGTCAATCTGTTCTATAAGCGGTTGGGTAAAATGCCCCGAAAGTATATCCGTCTCTTTTTGAATAAAAGTCTCAACGCAGGCGTCAATCAGGCATCCAATAACGGTAGAGCGCAGATAGGCAATCTGTTCGTTTAGGTCTCTAATCGAATGTAAGACAGTTTTAGCCCGCTCTTGCCGCTTTTGTGGAAGAAAAGACATCAGCACGTCCCGTGTTTCGTCAAACTGGAAAATATGAAGTTTAAAAGCGTCTTCAAGATCCATAATCTGATAACAAATATCATCGGCAGCCTCCACCGGAAACACCAGCGGATGACGGGCGTAGCGATGTTCGTCGTAAGGATTTTTTATAATGCCAAGCTCGGAGGCTATGCGCTGAAAGGCGTCTGTTTCCGACTGAAAAAAGCCGAACTTTTTCTTTTCTCCGGCGTACTGCGATTCATAAGGATACTTTATAATAGAAGCCAGAGTGCTGTATGTGAGGACGAAACCGCCTTCCCGTCGTCCTTCAAAACGGTGCGTAAGCAGTCGAAAGGTATTGGCGTTTCCTTCAAAGTGGATAAAGTCATTCCACTGGGGGGCTGACAGTTCCGTGCGCCATTCTTTTCCTGCGCCCTCCGAGAAAAAGGTAGCGATGGCGCGTTCTCCCGAATGTCCGAATGGCGGATTTCCCAAGTCGTGCGCCAGACATGCCGCCGCAACAATAGCGCCGATGGCGTCGAACATAACGCCGCTTTTCGGATAGCGTTCCTGCAATTTTGCGGCAATCAGGTTGCCGACGGAACGCCCTACGCACGAGACTTCCAGACTGTGCGTTAAACGGTTATGGACAAAGACACTGCCGGGAAGCGGAAAGACCTGCGTTTTATTTTGCAGCCGTCTGAATGGCGGGGAAAATATAAGACGGTCGTAATCGCGTTGAAATTCTGTGCGGGTGTCGTGTTGCAAGTTGTGGAACTGTTCCAGTCCGAGACGCTTGGATGAGAGAAGTTTATTCCATTGCATAATCATAACGGTATGTTGTTATTGCCATTGCCTTATATTCAGGGAAATATTTTTTAATTCTCCGGTAAGCCGGTCGTGTTGAGGCGCTAATTTGCGCAGCAGTGCGTAGAAATGGTCGCTGTGATTCATTTCTACGGTATGACAAAGCTCGTGCAGAAGCACCAAATCAATCAATTCGGAGGGCAGCATCATAAGATAGCAGCTCAGATTAATCACTTTGTTCGCATTGCAGCTACCCCAGCGCTGTACTGCCGATGATATTTTTACGTCCTTTACGGAGAATTGGTGTTCTGCTGCAAATTTTCGCAGACGTGTCGGCAAATAGCGCTTCGCTTCTATCTTAAGAAAATGAGTTAATACCCTTTTAAAAACACGTTGCGTATCAGGGTTATCAAAATCCACATCCGGAGCGTAATAAACGGTCAGTATTTGCTTCTCGATGCGGGCTGTAAAGCTATTGTGCAAGCGTTCATCAATGGCAAACTGCATCTGAAAGGTAAGTGTTTGAATCTGTGTCGTCGGTGTAAAGGCGGCTTTTAAGGGTGCGTTTCCTTGCGACGTAACTTTCTTTTTCAGCTCTGCCCGTTTTGCCAACAGATTTTGCTCTATCTCTTTTGTAAGCGGCCACAACCTGTTCAAAACGCTTTGCGGAGAAACAATACGCAGCTTGTCTATCCGGACGTCGTAATAAATAAGACGTGAATTGCTGCGAGAACACATCTCAACCGTTCCCCAGACGGGGTCATAAAATGTTTTCTTCATAGGATGCAAAGGTACTTCTTTTAGTTTGTAGTTGGTAGAGTATAGAGTTTAGTTGTCAGTTATCAGTGTTCAAAAGAAAAATAGAACACAGATGACACAGATTTAACAGATAAACGCCAGATTTCTATCTGTGAAAATCGTGTCTAATCTGCGGTATCAGTGTTCAAAAATAAAAAATCAT
>JAISXJ010000074.1 GCA_031270565.1 Prevotellaceae bacterium | reverse complement strand
CGGTAAAAAATACGCCTATAATCCGTCATGCGGTGATTTGGGGTTTAATTGCCCGCATTGTGGCGTAACATGCGTTAAGGTTATTGGAACCGTGATTGAGTGGTTCTCGGATATTTTTGGTTGAGGCGATTTTTCGCGGAATGGCGAGAATAGAAAAGAGAGGCTGGTTGGTTAAGCCTCTCTTTTTTTGATTTAGAAAGTGTAATAATAACCCAAACCAAATTCTTCTATTACTGTTTCCGATTCGGGATGTTTTTTTATAAATTTACCAGTTATATACGCCGGGGTCGAAATACGGCCAAACTCATTATCCTCAGAGCCCATGCGAAATATTACCTCATACCACTCCTGTCCCGAACTATCCTGGATTGGTTTTTTGTTAACAGCAAGAAAATCTTCCTTGCTGACTTGAAACAAAACCTTGCCTTGGGCGTTAGGCGCGCTTCGGACGTTAACATTGTCGCCGGTGATATCTACTATCATTAGCAGGTGAGCATTATTTGTCGGGGTATTTCCTTTTGTGTTTGTTTCGTCTGAAACTGTCCCATCGTCCTCAATAGGACCAAGATCTCCCCATTCCCGAACGTCGGGATAGTACTGAAATATTTCCCCGGAAGTGCTGACGGCATAGCCTATAGCGGGGTTGCCATTTGGGTAATTACGGTTATCCTGAAACGTAGTAGAAAACGTCCAGCACGCCAAACTATTACCCGCTATAATTTCTTTGCTCTGACCGTGAGATTCGATGTCTTCTAGAGGGTCTTTCAACCGTCCCATCTCTTGTAGTGCTTTGCCAAGTAATTTTGACGCTTCATTTTCATTATTTACTACAAATGAATCATCGTTATGGCTTTTATTTTGGTCACTATCCTCGGAGAATATTACGCAATCTTCCATTTGTATCTGTAAACCGAAGGTATTAGATATTTCCGTACATACGCCAACCAGCGTAGTGTTTCTGTCGCTACTCAATTTAGCGACATTGCTCTTTTGGTCAGCTCCAAACAAGCAAATTATTCTATCGCCGCTATCTATCGGATTGTAAAGTTGCTCGGCGCCTCCAAATAAATCTATTGGTTTGTAAATCTTTATGGATACAATAGGATTACCGTCGGGGCCGCGTTCAATGCTATCCACTGTGCCGGTTATTTTTATTCTTTTGCCAACATACTTTTCTTCCGCCGCGAATGAATTCTTTATAAATTCGTTTACAAAGTCTCCCGCTGAACCTTGATAGTCGTATGTGATTTGGGAAGCTGTTGTGCGGGCGGCATTGTCACTATCTGGATGGGTATTTGGGGGGGTAGATGTACGAATGTTCGTTTGAGTTGCGTCACTATTAGACAATTCCTGCAATTTTTTAAGAATGTCGGGGTTTTCATTTTCTCTGGCATAATCGAAAGCACTTTTTCCACTGTCGTCGCGTGCGTTAATATCCGCTCCGTTTTCGATTAAGACCATTATTATTTCAGGGTTTGTGTTGCCACGTGCCGCAAACATCAACGGTGTCGCGCCATCTTCATATCTATCATCAACACTAGCACCGTTTCTGATTAAAATTGAAATAATTTCAGGGTTAGAGTTACCGCCCGATGCAAACACTAGCGGGGTAAAGCCACCTATACTTTTATCATCAACACTAGCGCCGTTTTTGATTAAAATTGAAATAATTTCAGGGTTTGTGTTGTCACATGCCGCCAACATCAGCGGTGTCCAGCTACCTTCATTTTTATCATCAACACTAGCGCCGTTTTTGACTAAAGTTGAAATAATTTCAGGGTTTGTGTTGTAACGTGCCGCAAACATCAACGGTGTCCAGCTATCTTCATCTCTATCATCAACACTAGCGCCGTTTTTGATTAAAGCCGTTATTATTTCAGGATTATGGTTGTTGCTCGCTGCATACATAAGTGGCGTGTTACCTTCTTCGTCAACCGATTTAATATCCGCGCCGTTTTTAATAGCTTCTTCAACTTGCTTAGGAGTTCCAGTTCCGCACAATTCAAAAAATTCAGATGGACTCAATGGGCCTTTCAAAGCTGCTTCCCCGCTAATAAACCTAATAAACAACAAAGCGACTAATACTATAACACTTATCACCTTTGGCAACGTATCATTTTTTCCGATGTTTTCAGTCCGCGCTTTCTCTTCAAGTGAATCTATGCTTGTTTCATTCTCATGATTTTGTTCGGTTTGCACGGCAGGCATAGCAGATTCTATTCTTACATAATCCGTATCTATTTTTTCTCCACATTTTTCACAGAAACTTGCATCATCTACCAATTGACTTCCACATTTCGTACAAAACACTATTCACACGTCCCTTCAGGGGTATTTTTGTATTCTCACAAAGCATTAAAATAACTCGTTCAGTATATTTCCCCATTCATCGGGTGAAATCCTTACGCTCACCTTCTCATAGTCCGCTTCGATTTCTATTTTCAAGGTATTGCCATCGTTGAGATAAGCCGTGCCTATATATTTACCATCAAAGCTCAATTTACTTCCGGTGCTGTTCACGGCGCGTCTGTTTATCTTTACGCTGTCACAAACCGCCATGCCTACTGAAGAATTTTTCTGATTGACTAGTTTCTGCGCTATTGTTTCAATTTTATTTTTTTGACTTGTCGCGTATACCGAAAAACAGACGGCTATTACAATTATGAGGAACGACAAAACAATCAGCAAGTGCCGTTTAACATTCGTAGCTTTTTCTCTTTTGGTTACATAAAAAGGCAGGAAAATAACAGCCCAAAGAAAATTTGGCGTTTTGTAACCTTCTCGGGCGAGATAGTATGAATCAGCGTGGGCAAAAATAATTTTCAGTACCCAAAATATTATGGGTAGGACGTAAAACATAGTGTCGCTGAAGCCGTTTTTCAAAGATAGGTGTATATAAAAGACAAGGCTGATAAGTTCAAGGACAAGCATACAGTCTGGCATTATGTCAAACGCCGTTTTTTCAGGCAAAAACGCGAATATGCGAGCATAATACTGATTCAAACGCTCTTTCCAGACCGATAATTTTTGGATGGCGGTTTTGACGGATTCTTTTGAAGCGGATTTTATGCTGTCGACGGATTCTTTAGCGTTAAATGGCTGTTCGCTTGCCGAACCCGATTTCGTTCCGCAGTATGGGCAGAAATACAGCATCGTCCTTGATTTTTTTGCCACAGTTTGTACATAACATTGTTAATCCTCCTATGCTCCAAAATCCGTTATCGAACGCACGCACAAGTTAAAACTTTAAAAACTGCGACATGGGTATCTCGACATAAATGCTGTCACCATTCAGTGATATATCCACCTCAACCGTGTTCCCATTATCTAAAAACGCTGTTCCCTTATATTTGTTGTCAGATACCTGACCATTCAACGTTACCTTCGTGCATTTTGACGCGTTCGGAAAACGCTCCGCCGCTATTTGATTTACTGCTTGCGGCGCGGCGGCGGTGATTCTTTTTTCCAACGGTTGAAAATCAGCAAAAAATTCAGGAAAGATAATCACTGCGCAAATGACGGCAAACGTCCCCAAAGAACGCTTAAAGAGCTTCATTGTTTGGCCTTGTATTTTGCCTCGTTTATAAAAATATACCGGAGGAAACACTATCCATGCGGGAATTGGTTTAGGCAATCCCGCTTTTTCGAATAATTGCGAGTCTTTGTAGGCCAGCCAACACATAACGATGAACAACACTACATTTCCAATCCTGGCTATGTCCATACGCAGAAAGACACCCAAAAACCACATAGCTCCGGGGATTATGATCAACCACCACGCATAATCGTGCGGAATCTTTACGTCATTCCTTGTTGAGAAAACTCTCGGATCGTCTGTTACGATTTCTTCAATGCGCGTGTCTGTTACTTTTGTCCCGCAATTTGAGCAAAACGAGGCGGATTCTCCGAGCTTTGCGCCACACTTTGAACAGAACATCACAATTTTTCTCCGCTTACTTTTCGAAAATGCACGAACATATCAAATATCCTCTGTTTTGAGCTGAATATATTCCAGTCCCTCATGATTAAAATTCTTTAGTAACTATTGACATTATACACCCTCCATCGCGTTATTTTCCTGCCCTAATGCGCGTTTCACAGATTGTTTAACGGCGTTTTCGGCGATGTGCGCGACACGGGTATACATGAGCAACATATTTTGATTTTCTGGTGATAATTCGCTGAAAAGTTGCATAGCTTCACACTCTAAATCAGTCGGCATATCAGCACCTTCTTATTAAGCCTATGTTTTAATTATAACAGTCATGAATAAATTAGTCAAACTCATTCAAAATGAGTTTTCGTTATCAATCAATGTTATTTATGTTGAATTTTTTATTGATTTCTGATAATATGTCTGCGAAGGAGACACGAAATGTATGAAAGAGTAAAAACAGCAAGAAAATTTCTGAATCTGAATCAAACCAAATTTGCTGAATCAATCGGTTTGACGCAGACGGCTCTTTCCATGATTGAAATTGGCAGAAGCAAGCTGACAGAAAAAAATGTCAAATTGATATGCAGTACGCATAACATAAGCGAACGCTGGCTGCGCGGTGGACAAGGCGACATGTTCTGCGCGTCGCCTTACGAAAAAGAGTTTCACGATATTTTCACATCCCTTATGCCAGTCACTCAGGAATATTTGATAATCGTCGCGCGTGAGTTGTTGAATACACAAAAACGCCTTATTGATACCATACAGGACGATATAACAGATACTACGCAAACCGACGACGACAATAATATATCAACTCCAAAAGAATCGGCTTGAACCAGGAGGTTTTCGCGAGATAAATAGGCTTGACAGCAATATTATGGAAAACCCAACTCCTAAAACCCACCAATATCTGCTTCTCATGGCGAAAGAACCAAGAAAGTGTGTCGAAAAAGATAAAGAGATTAAAAGTCTCTACTCTAAAAATAAAGATAGACATCTCTGCTTATAACTCATATCCGGCACTTTAACTCATATCCGGCACTTTAATGTAGAAGCAAGAGGAATTAATAGCAAAAACAGTCAAGTCAGTTTTGGGCGAGCAACAACAGAAACGGGA
>JAISXJ010000064.1 GCA_031270565.1 Prevotellaceae bacterium | reverse complement strand
TTCGCTTGCCCATAAATCGCCGTTTTGAAAGGCGATATCAACGGTATTGTCGCCTCGTTCGCTCACAAAAGCAAGAAACTGAATGGCGCTGTTCTTTATGCTTAATTTTTTCATCGCTGTTTTACATTAACATTGTTAGTATATCTATCGGATTCAAATTCTCCCGCAAATTGATATTGTCCAACCCCATTGGGATTATCTCACAAAACAATAGCCAAAAGAATGGTACAAAGATATGATTGTTTTTGCAATTAACAATCGTTAGAAATTTGTTTTTCAGCAACTCACACCTTATAGCGTTGTCCGGGTAACGCTTTGATAAGTCCTTTGAACTCCATTTGGACAAGTAGCGGCGACATCTTTTGCACCGGCAGTTTCATCATACGGCTCAGCATATCAAGATGCAGCGGTTCCCGATGCAGAATTTCGATGATTTCTTGTTCAATCTCAGTCAGTTCATCAAAGAGAGGTTGTTCAATGGTTCGCCTGTTGCTCGAAGTCCAGCCCATCACTCCCTCCAAATCGGCGGCAGAGGAGATAAGTGTCGCTTGATTGCCACTTATCAACGCATTACATCCGGCGGAATAGGGGTCTGTGGTGCGTCCGGGAAATGTCAGGACGTCGCGGTTGTACTCATTAGCGGCAGCGGCGGTAAGCAATGCGCCGCCACGTTCAGCGCTTTCAACCACTACCGTACAGTCGCACAAGCCTGCAATAATCCGGTTGCGCTGTACAAAATTCGACGGTTCGGGTATCGTGTGCGAGATATATTCTGAGAGCAGTATGCCGCCCTGGTTGATGATTTTTTCCGACAAAGCGCGATGCTGTGCAGGATAAATCATATCCAGTCCGTGCGCCAAAACCCCTATCGTCGGCACGCCGGCTGTCATCGCTGCCCTGTGAGCCAAAGCATCAATACCGTAAGCCAATCCACTCACAACCACAGGACTGTTCGGCAAGAGCGCCACATCTGCAACAAGCTGTTCACACAACTGTTTCCCGTAATCGGTGGCTTTACGAGTGCCGACTACCGCCATCAGACGGGATACATTCAGCAGAGAAGTATTGCCTATTGAATAAAGAATAACAGGGCAATCGGCACACTCTTTAAGACGGTAGGGATAGGCACTGTCGGTGTAGAAAAGAGCTTCGACAGCATGTTTTGTGATAAATTCAAGCTCGGCATCAGCTCTCTGTAACGCCATTCGGCGTTGCTGTTCGTCAACTATCGCCGCGCCTGCACGGGGTATTTTTCGGAGCATGGTAAGCGGTTCGGTGAAGACGGCTTCCGCGCTGCCAAGATAGGCGATAAGATTTTTTGCTACCATTGTTCCCACCCCTTTAAACTGTGTCAAAGCTATCTGGTAGCGCAGTGAACTGTTCATTGCGGCGAAACTTTTTTATTCGGTTTGAAAATATATTTGCCTGTACAACTCCCGATGAAAGCGCCGATGGCATTGGCAAGACAGTCTTGAAAATCGGCAGAACGATATGGAATAACCGACTGCAAGAGTTCAATTATCAGCCCGAATATTACACCAAAAAGAAAGACGCCAACAAACTGTTTTACTGTCAGGCGACGGTTGGAATTACGGGTCAAATCGAAACAGAAAGCTAAGGTCAGTCCGGCATACATAACCGTATGTACCATTTTATCAAGGAATATGCCTCCGGCATCCGGCAACGATGTTACGGGAATCACTGAGAGCATAACCACTGCCAGCGCTATTGTCGAAACGATTATGTAGCGTTTGAAAGTGTACATTTTTACCGTAAGGAAAGGTTAGAAGAAGACAACTTCTCTGTCAAGAATACTCGACAGAAGATTGTTTGCCAGACGGCTTGCACCGAAACGGAACAGCTGTTTTGTCATCCATTCTTTTCCAAGCAGGGCGTTAACGATGGTGTAGAATTTCACGGCATCTTCGGTGGAGACAATTCCGCCTGCTGGCTTGAAGCCGATTTTGATACCGGTTTTTTCATAATAATCCCTGATAACGGAACACATCACGTATGCTGCTTCGAGAGTGGCTGCGGGGTCTGTTTTTCCGGTAGATGTCTTAATGAAGTCAGCGCCGGCGGCAATGGCTATCAGTGAAGCCTGTTTCACCTCCTGAGCCGAATGTAACGCTCCACTTTCAAGGATTACTTTCAGATGAGCCTGACGACAGGCTGCTTTCAGTTCGCTCAGCTCTTCGCAGACCTCCTCGAATGAACCGCTGAAGAACTTTCCAAGCGACTGCACCACGTCCACCTCATCAGCGCCTGCCTGTACGGTAAGAGCGACTTCGGCAACTTTTGCCTCTATAAATGTTTGAGAACTCGGAAAGCCTGCCGACACAGCCGCAATATTAACGCCTGTCGCCGAAAGCGTCTTGCGGGCTATCGGCGTCAACGAGGGATACACGCAAATGGCAGCCACATTGTCAAGTTCCGGAAAAGTTTCCGGGAAAAGATTGACTTTCCGTACCATATCAGCTATTTTCTCTTCGGTGTCGGTAGCGTTAAGCGAGGTCAGGTCAATCAGAGAGAGACACGTCCGGTAAACCTCTTTGGTGTTATTTTTATCAAAACCGGTCGTCAAAAGTTCATTGACGGCACGTTGGACATCGGCATCATTGAGTTTGCCGTCGTACTGACTTAAAAAATGATTGAGTGTTGTCATAATGTTTTATGTTTTATTAAAAATGATGATTTAAACGGGTTAACAGGTTTTTGATTTGGAATCCAGCCATAAAGTTACGGGTCCGTTATTGATTAATGCAATATCCATATCTGCTCCGAATATTCCTGTCTGCACGGTTTTACCGAGTTTTTCGCTCGCTCTCAGACAAAACATGTCATAAAGCGGACGGGACTGTTCGGGTTTGGCGGCGCGAATATACGACGGACGATTACCTTTGGCGGTGACGGCACACAGTGTAAACTGACTTACAATCAACAATTCGCCATCAACATCCGTTACGGAAAGGTTCATCACGCCCTGCGTATCGTCGAAGATACGCAAATGAATCAGTTTGGATGTCAGGTAATCAATATCCGGCGTTGCATCTTCCGCTTCAATGCCCACAAAGACCAGAAGTCCCGCGCCAATTTGCGCTTTGCACTCACCGTCAACAGTAACGGATGCCTGACGAACTCGCTGAATAAGTATTCGCATAGAAACCTGTGGAATAACACACATCCTCTGCAACAGTGAGAGGATTTTGTTTATTCGCCTACAAAGGTACGCCTTTTTCAGTGTTTAATTATTATGTTTAGAGTTTGGTAGGGGCGTGCCTCCAAAAGTGTTGACCACTAAAATTCCACAGTCAATCGAACATTAACCATAAATTTGGTCAGGTAGTTGGGAATGGCGTACTGTTGGTTGTAAAAATCGGTAATCCAATAGTAAGAATTGGTATTTTCAATATTGAACAGGTTGAAAAACTCCAGATTAAGCCATAATGCTTTCATCACTTTTTGCCTGTCCATAAAAGCATCGTGTCCCTGCATAAAGCCGCGGGAAGCGCCAATATCTACACGCCGATACGGTTTTGCACGCAATACAGCTTCATAACGCTGCCCGTGCGGCGGACCGAAAGGCAACCCGTCCGCCCAAATCAACCGTAAATGAACCTTATATTCGGGATGATTCGGCAAATAATCCTGAAAGAAAAGCGAGACGCTGTAACGCTGCTCATTCGGACGACTTATCCAGCGTGGCTCGACTGTGCCGAGATAGGTTCCCGTATTGGAATAGACCTTGTAGGAGTCGTTCAGAACATCTTCCTGCGCCCGCATCCACGAGATGGCAATCCATGAATCGGTGCCGGGAACAAATTCTCCGTAGAGTTTTAAATCCGCCCCGACGGTGAAGGCAACAGCATCGTTTTTCCCCGAATAACGCACCCGTACATTGTCGATAGCGTAGGTGGTGATGCGGTCGGCAGGTTTGTAATAGGCTTCGGCAGTGAATTTAAACGGACGGTTCCACAGGCGAAAGAAGTAGTCGTATCCGGCAACGAAGTTTCCCGCCCGTTGCGCCCGAATGTCCTTGTTCAGCACGACATGCGCATTACCCTGCTCATCGGTAATAGTTTGACGAACTTCCTTATAGAATGGAGCCTGATAGTAGATGCCGGCAGCGAGACGGAAATTAAAATCATGTTTCCACTTGGGAAACAGCGCCGCAGAGATACGCGGACTGAGCAGCGTTTCGCGGTTAAAATCCCAGTAGTTTGCCCTTATGCCGACAACAAACGTCCATAATCCGTATGAGGCATTATGCCGATAAGTGTCCTGCAGGTAGGCGGTGAGACGCGACGAGAACATGGCGTTGCCGGATGTGAGATTATAGACCATCTCCACCTGTGCAGGATTTGTCGGTATGGCGTATGAGGCGGAATCGCGATATTCCCATTCGTTGAGTTTGTCTCTGATAATCTCCCGCTGAAAGGCTGCACCCCATTGCAAACGGGCATTGCGCCACTTGTGTTCGCCCGTATGCTGTAATGAAATGACCGATGCCGACAGACGGTTACGGGCGTGTTCGTGATAAACGCCTGCACCCAGTATATCGCCCTCAGTGCCGCCATTATTAATATCCACCTCCGCCAAAGAATAACTGCCGATAATATCGTAGGTTTCCTGTTCCGAAGTGGAGAATCCTGTGGCGAGCAGGCTTAGTTTTGTCCTTGCGGAGGGTAGAAAATCGAGCGTCAGAGCGCCAAAGCCTGTGCGAAACTTGTCTTTTTCCAATCCCTCAAAATTAACCGTAAAGGCGCGAACTATCCGGATAGTCCCAAACTCGGTAGTACGACTTTTAGGAATAAATTCGTAACTGTTTTGAGAGAAATTTCCCAGAAAACTCAACGCCCATTTGGGGCTTAGCTGATAGGTCATATAGGTTTGATAATCGACAAACCACGTGGCGTAATCGCCTTTTGTCTGCATTGTGCCAAGCAGATATTGCGACATCTTGCTGCGGATGCCGTGCACCTGCGTAAAGCGCCCTGAGGTTGACCCGACATAAGCGGACGCTCCAAGCAGACTGGCTGAGACGGCTGCCTCAAAGGCTTGCGGCTGTTTGTAGGTAACACTCAAGACGGATGACATCCGGTCGCCGTATTGCGCCGCGAATCCGCCTGCTGAAAACTCCACAGAGTTAACCATATCGGGATTAATAAAACTCAACCCCTCCTGCTGTCCGGCACGAATTAGCAACGGGCGATAAACCTCTATACCATTCACGTAAACGCAATTCTCGTCGTAACTGCCGCCGCGTACGGAATATTGCGTACTGAGCTCGTTGGTGGAATTGACCCCGCTACCGATGGCTTTGATAAGCGCCTCGATGCTGCCGCCTGCAGCATCGGGCATCAGGCGAAATTTATTGAGTTCTATCTGTATCATCGTTGTGGCTTGACGACGCAAGGCTCGCACCTCAACGACATCCAGCAGCTTTGCATCAGGATGTAGGGTTACATTGACAGTATAAGCATTGGTTTGGGTGGTGAAGAATGTCCGCGTGCGGGGGAGATAGCCAACGCACGAAAATAGCAGCGTAACGCTGTCTGCTTCTGGAATACCGATTTCGTAAAAGCCCTGTTCATTACTGACTGTGCCGAGAGTGGCGCCTTGCACGGTGATATTTGCACGGATACCCTGCTCGAGTGAATCGGTAACATAGCCACGCACATACATACGCCGCTGTGCCTGTACACAGAGCATACCGGACAGACAGAGAAGAAGAATTATGTTTCTGTTTAATAACACGACTGTATGTAACGAAGATTTTACTCAAAAATTATGGCAAAAAGGATATTTTTCTCTTTCGGCTGGCAAAAGTACGCCTTTTTTTAGTTTTTAGTTTGTAGAGTGTAGTTATTAGTTATTCATTCTTCGTTATTCAATAGAAAAACGGCTTTCCAGACTGCCTGCAAGGCAGAATTTTCATAACCGCATACAAGCGATAGCGCAGTTTGCGGAAAAAGTCGCCTCGCGAACCTGCACCTGAAAGGTGCGACAAGTGATAAAAAGTCCTGCC
>JAISXJ010000063.1 GCA_031270565.1 Prevotellaceae bacterium | reverse complement strand
CGTTTTTGTCCGTTAGGACATATACTTTTATAGTGATTCACTCCGCAAGTCCTGCCTTGTCAGGCAGTGGATAGGAGGGTGTCGTTTTCCGCAGGTCGCTGACCTGCGGTTATGAAAATTCTGCCTTGCAGGCAGTCTGGAAAGCCAAAGGCAGGACTTTTAATCGTTTTCTAATTGCACAATGGGTATTATTCACTATTCACTATTCACTATTCACTATTCGTTATTCACTACTAACTACACTCTAAAAACTATAAACTAAAAAGCACTACCTTTGCAGCAAATTTTTGTATTCAATGGAAAAAATCCCCCTGTCAGGAAAGACGCCCGATGAATTGCGTGAGATTGTTACGGCATTACACATGCCGGCTTTTAGCGCCGGTCAACTTGCTGAGTGGCTCTACAAAAAGCGTGTCGGCACGTTTGATGCCATGAGCAATATCTCGGCAAAACATCGCGCAGTCCTTGCAGAGCGCTACGAAACAGGACGCGTAGCGCCGTTGCACGTGGTAACATCCCGCGACGGCACATGCAAATACCTATTCCAAACCGCTCACGGATTAGTGGAAACCGTCTATATTCCCGACAAAGACCGTCATTCGCTCTGTGTGTCGTGTCAGGTTGGCTGCAAGATGAACTGCCATTTCTGTATGACCGGTAAACAAGGCTGGACGGGGAATCTGTCGGCGGCAGAAATCCTGAATCAGGTATATGCCGTCGCAGACATACATCCCCTGACCAATATCGTTTTTATGGGGATGGGCGAGCCATTCGACAATACGGATGAGGTGTTGCGGGCACTGACAGTGCTGACGGCAGAATGGGGCACAGCATACAGTCCGAGACGCATCACGGTATCAAGCGTCGGCATTATGAGCGGCTTAAAACGTTTCTTAACCGAATCATCGTGTCATTTGGCAATCAGCCTCCATAATCCGTTTCCCGAAGAACGCCTCGCTGTGATGCCCGTAGAAAAAGCGTTTCCCGTTGAAAATATTATAAAGGAGTTGCGCAATTATGACTTTGCCCATCAACGCCGTCTGTCGTTTGAGTATATTGTCTTTGACGGGAAAAATGATACCCAACGCCATGCCGCCGCATTGGTACGGTTACTCAAGGGGCTGCCCTGTCGAGTGAATCTGATACGTTTTCACGCCGTAGAGGGCATCGAGTTGCGCAGTCCTGCGATTGAGAAAATGGAACTGTTCCGCGATTATCTGACGCACCATGGTATCATTTCTACCATTCGACGGTCACGCGGAGAAGATATTGCCGCCGCCTGCGGACAGCTGTCCTCAATAAACAACGGTACAAAATAATGACAAATAATAATACTTACACTTATGAATAACCCCTTGAAAATCGGCATCACGCACGGTGATGTAAACGGTATCAGCTATGAGGTGATATTAAAACTGCTCAGCGACCACCGTATTCTTGATTTCTGTACGCCCATAATTTACGGCTCGCCCAAGGCGATGGGCTACTACAAAAAGATGCTGAATATGGAAACAATTAACATCGGTATTGTTTCATCAGCTCGCGATGCCTCAGCTCGGCGCATCAGTCTTGTGCCGGTAAAAAGTACGGATGAGGTGAAAGTTGAGACGGGCAAACCTACCGTTGACGCCGGCAAAGCCGCCTTTGAAGCGCTGCATCAAGCTTCCGAAGATGTCAAAGCCGGTATCATTGATGCGATAGTTACGGCGCCAATCAATAAAAAGATGATTCAGTCGGACAAGTTTTCTTTTGCCGGTCATACCGAATATTTTGCAAATACCTTTGGTGGGCAAGCCCTGATGCTTTTCGTACACGACAATATCAGGCTGGCTCTGGTAACCGCCCATCTGCCGCTTCAGGACGTCAGCAAGGCGCTGACACAGGAATTGATTGTCTCAAAGTTGCGTATTCTGCATAATGCCCTGCTGCGCGATTTTGGTATTCGCCGTCCGCGCATTGCGGTATTTGGACTGAATCCGCATAACAGCGACGACGGTCTAATCGGTAACGAAGAACAGCTGGTGATTGCCCCAGCCATTGCGGAAGCAACGGCAGAAGGTATTGTTTGTGTTGGTCCTCTTTCTGCGGATGGCTTCTTTGGCTCGAATGCCATACAGCATTACGACGCTGTTCTGGCAATGTATCACGACCAGGGATTAGCGCCCTTTAAGGCGCTCTTTATGGCTGAATGTGTGAATTATACTGCGGGATTGAGTGTTGTCCGTACGTCGCCTTCGCACGGCACGGCGTATGACATTGCTGGACGGAATTGTGCTTCTGCGCAGTCAATTCGTTCCGCGCTTTACCTTGCCTGCGATGTGGTACGCAAGAGAGCGCAGTTCACCGAAATGTCGGCAAATCCCCTCATCACCACCAAACAGGAAATAGCCGGTAACGATCAGGAATAAAATCTGCTTTGCACCATGAATAATGATGTCATCCGTTATATAATCCGCTTTTTGCTGCACGACAATGCCGCCTTGGCGGACTGTGTCGGTTATACGGCTGATATCTCGCAGTACGGGCGTTTTCGCGTGGTCATTACGCCGTCCGGCTTTTTCGATTCCGAACGATACGGCACGCAGGCTTCTCTGCCGACACTTCCGTTGAGCAGTATGGGCAAAACGCCTCTGCTATTCGGTTCCGCTCAAACGGAATGGGCTGGAGATACGCTAGTGGTGTGCGCCGACATTGTGGCAGGCAGTTTCTTTTTGCTTTCGCGTTACGAAGAATGGCTGGCAGATGATGCCGCTTTCGACTGTCATAAACGGTTTATCGGGGCGCGTTCCATAGCGGCGCGTGCAGGATTTATTCATCGTCCTATTGTGGATGAGTACGCCGCTCTGTTGCGGGAGTGGTTGCGTATGGTCGGGCTGCACGTGGATGACCCGCAGGCAGGTTTTGCCCAGATTACATTGACGCACGATGTGGATACGCTTGAAACATTCCGCCATCTGCGCGGCGTACTTGGAGGCATTAAACGCGCCATATTGCATGGCGAACCGTTTGTCAGACCCGCTGTCAAAGCCTTTTTGCGTCTTGAAAATGACCCCGCCTATACATTTCCATGGCTGTTTGAACAAAATCAACGTG
Source organism: Prevotellaceae bacterium (assembly GCA_031270565.1). Classification (GTDB taxonomy): domain Bacteria; phylum Bacteroidota; class Bacteroidia; order Bacteroidales; family Paludibacteraceae; genus F0058. The sequence goes on along the minus strand of JAISXJ010000063.1, from coordinate 11,909 downwards.
TTGCTGCTGCCCGAACAGTCTGCTTTGTGAAGGCGGTCAGGCGGGGCGCTACGCTTGATTATCCTGCGTACAATCCCTGTGGACGCGATGCCAAACGTTTCTTTGAACTCTGTGCCGCACATCACGTTCATCTTGGGTTACACACAAGTTATGCCGCTGCCGATTCTCCTCAGGATATTGTTGCAGAACAGGCGTTGCTTTGTCAAGCCACCGGCAAACATATTACCGACAATCGCCACCATTACCTGCGTATGCTGCCGCCAAACTGTCCCGACAGGCTTACGGCAGCCGGACTGTCCGACGATTTTACCATTGCCTATCCCGATGTAGCCGGCTTCCGTCTGGGAACGTGTCGCGCTGTTCGCTGGATTGACCCTGCCACCATCCGTCTTGCCGATGTGCTGCTGCACCCGCTCACGGTGATGGAGAGTACCCTGAGTAATGAAAATTATATGAACCTCTCCTTTGCCGATGCGTGGCGCTACTGTTGCCTGCTGATAGAGCAGGTTTATCAGCATCACGGAGAATTGACGCTGCTTTGGCATAATACTTCCGTTGCCGTCCGCGCCGCCGGATACCATCGACAACTCTATGAAAAGATTATCACATTACTTGCAGATTATTCAACTTCCCGCTAAAAAGATAATGCTATGCCACGTCTGCTGATATTTTGCGATGCTTTTCAACCGCCGGCATATTTGCCCCGCTTGCGTTACCTGTGCAGCTATCTGACGGAACGGGGCTGGCAGCTGACCGTTGTTACCGAGACAGTGAAACACGAGCCGAACTGTCCGCCTGTCAGCGCCCGATTCATTGCCATTCCCTACTATCGCACAACAAGCCGTTTCAACAAAATCGACTGGGTAATAAAGATAGCGCTCAATATGCTTTTCGACTACAAGGGGCGTCTTTTCTACCGTCGGGCAACACGACTGCTAAAGGGTGAATCGTTCGATGCCGTGTTCTGTACAACCTTTTCCACATTTCCTCTGCCCACAGCCGAACGTTTTGCAGAAAAGCATGCTTTACCCTTGATGGTTGATTTGCGCGACATTGTCGAACAGGCTCCGGTCAGCATCCCTTTTCAACATCGTCCGCCGCGCTTTTTGGGAAAGCAAATTGTAAGCAGCTATTATCGTCTCCACATCAGGCGACGCAACCGAACGCTCAGAAAAGCCGCCTGCATAACCACCGTTTCACCATGGCACGTGGAATTAATTCGCCAAATCAACCCCAATACGCATCTTATTTACAATGGTTACGACCCTGCTGTGTTTTATCCGGGAAAAGTTATCAGCCCTGTGTTTGAAATAGTTTATACAGGACGCATTTACAGTGAAGACTTTCGTGACCCCACACTGCTTTTTGAGGCGCTTTCTCTTTTGCTGCATCGGGGAGAGGTAACGCCGGAGCAGATTGTTCTGTCGTGGTATGTTGATGAGCAGTCGCAAAAGCGCCTTGCTCGACTGGCTGCCGACCGGCACGTGAAGGCAATGATGCAATACCACGCATTTGTACATCCGAAAGAGATACCCGACATCCTGCGTCGCAGTTCCATTATTCTTGTGCTGACCAGCGAGTCGAACGCCTGCAAGACACACGGCATTTTGACAACAAAATTTTTTGAAGCCATTGGCGTGAACAAGCCCGTTTTGTGTATCCCAAACGACGGGTCTCACCTTGCTCGCCTTATCAGGGAGGTTAATGTCGGTATCGCCGCAGAAAATGCTGAACAGGTCGCCGATTTTATTCTGCATCAACTACAGTGCCGACAACAGCAGGGATATACTTCCGCTGCATTGAATCAGTCTGCTGCTGCACAGTTTTCCCGTCTGACACAAGGGAATATATTTGAAGATTTTCTAAAACAAATGATAGACCATACCTCACAATCTCTGTAAAATATGACCAAATCTCTGAATATTGTTGCCTTTGATATTCCCTATCCTGCCAATTATGGAGGGGTGATAGACGTTTTTTATCGCATCAAAGCCCTGTCGGCGCTTGGTGTAAAGGTTACGCTTCACTGTTTTGAGTATTGGCGCAGCAGGGCGCCCGAACTGGATGCCTGTTGCCATAAGGTATATTATTATCCGCGACGTCAAACGCTCATCAATCAGTTTCGATGGAAGCCTTATGCGGTTGTTAGCCGTAAAAACAGCCGTCTGATAAACAATCTTCTCAGCAATGACGACCCCATTTTGTTTGAGGGATTAGTCTGCTGTTATTATCTGAATGATAGACGCCTGAGGCGGCGGCTCAAAATTTTTCGCGAGTGCAACATCGAACACGATTACTATCGCGGGTTAGCCGCTGCCAGCAATGATTTATGGCAAAAGTTTTACTACGCCATCGAAGCCGTCAAAATGCAATATTACGAGCGGATACTGCGTGCTGCCGATGTGATAGTAGCCCTTTCAACAACCGATCAAAAACATTTTGAACGTATCTTCCCCACAAAAACGGTGAAATACATACCCTGTTTTCACGCCAACGAACATATTTCATCTCAAACCGGTTCATCGTCGTTTCTGCTTTACCATGCCAATCTGTCGCTGGCAGAAAATGTTCATGCGGCGCTCTATCTGTGTCATAATATTTTTGGGAAACTGCCATACAGGTGTGTCATTGCGGGATTAAACCCTGTGGCAAAACTTCGTGCCGCCGTCAGCCGCTATCCCAACATTGAGCTTGTGCCGAATCCCGACGATGTCCGTATGCAGCAACTGCTCAGGGAAGCCCATATAAATCTCCTGATAACATTTCAGGCAACAGGATTGAAACTGAAACTCCTGAACACGCTTTTTGCCGGACGTCATGTCATTGCCAATCGACAGATGCTTTCAGGCGCCGATTTGGACACGCTTTGCCACATTGCCGACACGTCGGGCAAGCAGTTGCAACTTTGCCACGAATTGATGCAAAAGCCCTTTATTCAATCGGACATCGACCTGCGCGAGCTTTTGCTCATACCGCAGTTTTCAAATCAATATCTGGGAGAAGAATTTTTGAAATTATTTTGATGATATGCCACATTCGACGTCAAACTTGCATCATTGGTACGGAATGAATAAGTGTTATAACCAATGATTCACAGTTGATAATGAAAAAGCAAATCATCTGCAATACATAACCTGCTATTTTATAAACCTTTTTTATATGAAACGTATTCTATTTTGTATTCTGTTTGCCGCGACCTTTGCGTCGGTATTATCGGCACAAAAAGAGTGTTCAGCGCCTGCGCCGGAGTTGCTGAAACATGAAATTCATCTAAGCATCGGCGATATGACTCTTTCGGGGGATATGATTGGCTATCCGCGTTATTACGACTACTATTCGTATTATTACAGCTACGGCTACAGCTGGATGTTGCCACTGACCTACTCCGAGCCAATATACATTGGCGGGTTATCGTTGAGTTATTACTATCATCCGGCAAAATGGTTTTGGGTAGGCGGCTGGGCTTATGGCGCTGCCACTTCCGGGGGAGAGGTGTATGACGCCCACACCGACAAACTTCTTCGTACTAACGACTGTTTTATGCTGAGCATAGCGCCCGCAGTCAGGTTTTCCTATCTTAACCGAAAGGCGGTAACGCTCTATTCGGGACTTGCGTTTGGGTTTAGTTTTCTCTGGACTGATACGGGTGTGAATAACACCGGTTTCGAGTTGTTGCCTGCTAGTCAGGTTACTTTTTTCGGTGTGTCATTCGGGAAAAAATTGTTTGGTAATGTAGAACTTGGCATCGGAATGAAAGGCATCATCTCTGCCGGTATCGGTTATCGTTTTTAATGTATCATAAATCATTGTTTGTTATGAAAAAGTTTTCATTTGTAAGCCTATTAATAGCTGTTTTATTTAGCTCGTGTATTCATTATGATGGCACGAACAAGCCAACGGAATTAACACAGCAGGGTCAGGATATATATTCGACTTGGATACAAGCCATTTACGACTGCATCGACACCCATGCATGCCCTGCCGTAATAGTTAAGAAATATATTGCGTCTAATCTTCAAGGACGGCAATTTATTATTGACAAATATTTTCAGGGACTTTATATTGACTCAATCCGTCCTGATATGTGGGCGGTAGTACGGGATTCCAGAAAGTACAAGCCATGTTTTGAGGTACTTTTTGAGAGTACCCATACAACGGTTAAGAGTTTTGGTATGGCAAATTACAGACATTCCGACTTTGACGCGGAACAGAATGTCATCATCAGCAGTCAGGTAATTGACAATAGCGACGGGACATACGCTCTTACGCTCTCTGAGCCGACATCTTCCGACGTGTCGCTGACGGTTGACGCCGAATGGAATCCTGTGTCAGGAACAGGAAGCATCGTCGTGGGGGATTCGGACAGTTATGGCTCTGATGACGTCTATTACATATCTTCCAGTGAGCCTCCTTCGACCCGTTATACCAGGATGCTAATAGACTACGACATAACCCAGCCCCTTGTTAAGGCGTTCAGAGGATTTTCATCAGGGGAAATCATTTTACGTGCTGTCGCCAGCGCCAGTGTGTATGAAACAGTGAAAGTACATTTTGATGGTAATTTCGCCGATTTTACCTTCAAAGGCTATACGGAAAGAGTATATCAACAGTAATTTCGTTGAATTTTACAGGAGGCTGTCTCACAGGGTAGGGCAGGGTACTCATCCCGCGGATAGTCGGCAATGGAGAGACGGTTTCGGTAAGTCATCGGGTTATATTAATTGCCTTAGTTGAATCTGCGTGCGAAAAAAAATAATCAAACTGTTTGGCAGTCCAAATAAAACAGTTACCTTTGCGCCGATTTTCAGCGTTACTTGTAACGCAAGTTTTAAGGAAGTGTGGGTGAGTGGCTGAAACCACCAGTTTGCTAAACTGACGTACGGGTTACCGTACCGGGGGTTCGAATCCCCCCGCTTCCGCAATAAACATTGATTATAAATGTATTATAAAATTAGTACACGAAAATGTACACAAACGCCTCCAGTGATGGGGGCTTTTGTTTTATTATTAGGGGTTAACAGGAACGCAATTGTGGTGCGCCCGAATCCGCACGTTTTAAGCAGCGAGAACAGAGATAAAACTTGTTTTAGCTATGCCGAATGGCGCAAAACGGCTAAAAGTTATTGAACTAAAAAAAAGCCTCCCGATTTCTCAAGAGGTTTTTTTACGCTTTTTATCAACCTGTTCAGGCGGTTGCCAACTTTTCTATAGCCAATTTACCACGATAATAACCACATGACGGGCAAACGGTGTGATAAATATACATTGAGCCACAATTAGAACAAACGGCGAGCGTTGGAGCCACAGCCTTGTCGTGTGTACGACGTTTGGCGGTTCTCTGTTTCGAATGTTTTCGTTTAGGATGTGCCATTAATACTTTTATTTTAAATTATTATTCATATTTCTCAAAGCCTCCCAACGGGGATCAGCTTTATTCTCATTTCTGTTTGCAGAACTGTTCACCACATAACGGTTATAGCAGGTCATCATCTCCGTGTTACATGCGCCATCGGCGTGGATACGTTGCGTGGGTAGCGTCAGCACGATACATTCGTAAAACAACCACGCCATATCAAGCGTCCCTTCCGCTTCCGGAATTACAATCACGTCATCGTTCTGTTCGGAATATGTCGCTCCAAACTTCACAGTTAACGCCTCTTCCGTATCAATCGGGATTGATACGGGATGCAGACACCTGTCGCATGCCACATCAACAGTTCCTTTGTAAACGAGTTGCAGTGCAACGGAATCAGCGCGCTTTATCGTGAAAATAACCACTTTCACATAACCATCCAACACCTCCCGACCCTCTGCCTGAGCAAAAAAGTCGTGATTCAAATCAAACTCAAACCGATGATTTCCAACAGGAAGCTCTCTTAAAAAGAGCGTATAATCACTGTACTGTTTACTCATGATGACGGAACATTCTTCGGGGCGCAAAGGTACTGCATTTTCCAAGAAAAAACAAAGTCTATGGCAGAAATTTCATTTATCCGGCAATTGTCTAATTTTTCCCCGTAATAATGCGTTTTATATCATTGAGTTTTGTTAGGGATTCTATTGGGGTGAGCCGGTCAATGTCTATGTTTTTGATTTCGTCGCGAATCTGCATAAGCACCGGGTCGTCCAGCTGGAAGAAACTCAACTGCATGCCTTCGCGCTGTGCAGCGAGGTCAAGAGATTTGGACACAGCGCCCTGCTGACGGCTGTTCGTTTCCAGCTGCAACAATATTTCATCTGCACGTTTGACAACGCTTTTAGGCATGCCCGCCATCTTTGCCACCTGAATACCGAAACTGTGCGCACTGCCTCCGGGCGCTAATGTTCGCAGAAAAATCACCCGTTTCTCCACCTCTTTGACCATCACATTGAAATTCTTGATGCGTGTGTAGGATTTTGTCATCTCGTTAAGTTCGTGATAGTGCGTGGCAAAAAGGGTTTTCGCCCGACAATTCGGATGCTCGTGAATGTATTCGACAATTGCCCACGCAATTGAAATTCCGTCATAGGTACTTGTGCCACGCCCCAGCTCGTCAAACAAAATCAGAGAACGGTCTGAAATATTATTCAGAATACTTGCCGCCTCGTTCATTTCCACCATAAAGGTTGATTCACCCGACGAGATGTTATCGCTTGCCCCTACACGTGTAAAAATCTTATCCACCATGCCTATTTTTGCACTCTCAGCCGGAACATAACATCCCATTTGCGCCATCAAGACAATCAATGCGGTCTGTCGCAAGAGCGCCGATTTTCCAGCCATGTTCGGTCCGGTAATAATAATAATCTGCTGCTGTTTAGCGTCTAAAAATACGTCATTCGGTACGTAGGGTTCTCCCGCAGGCAAATATTTTTCTATCACAGGATGCCTTCCCTGCCGAATGTCAATCACATCACTGTCTTCCAGCGCCGGACGAAGATAATGATTCTGCTGCGCTGCCTGAGCAAAGGAAATCAAACAGTCTATCTGCGCCAACACATTACAGTTCCGTTGAATAATGGAGATGTATTCCATAAGTTCCGTAACCATTTCCGCAAAAAGACGCGATTCCAACGCCAGTATTTTTTCTTCCGCACCGAGTATTTTTTCCTCATATTCCTTGAGTTCCTGGGTAATGTACCGTTCGGCGCTTACCAAAGTCTGTTTGCGTATCCATGTCTCAGGCACCTTGTCTTTATGGGCGTTACGCACCTCAATGTAATAGCCGAAAATATTGTTGTAGCTTATCCGCAAACTTGAAATACCCGTACTCTGCATTTCTCGCTGCTGGATTTGCAACAGATAATCTTTTCCGGAAGTAGTGATTCGGCGCAATTCATCCAGATCCTTATTCACGCCATTGGCAATGACGCCACCCTTGGTTATTTGTGCAGGCAAACTATCGAACAGTTCGCGTTCCATACGCTTGCGGATATTTGAACAATCATCAAGCTGTTCTCCGAAAGCCTTCATCAGATTGACGTCTGTTACTTCGGTACAATACCGCTTGATGGGAATGACAGCATACAACGCCACGCGCAGTTGTCCCATTTCACGCGGCGTAATCCGTCCGACAGCAACTTTTGAGAGAATACGTTCCAAATCGCCTATAGCCGCAAGGTGGCTGGCAATCGACTCGCGCATATCGGAATATTTAAGAAAATGCGTAACCACATCCAGTCTGTCATTAACAGGCTTGACCTCTTTGAGAGGAAATGAAATCCAACGGCGCAACAGCCGCGCCCCCATTGGCGTTACCGTTTTATCCAAAATCTTGCAGAGCGTACCGCCTCCTTCTCCAGACGGGAGCAAAAGTTCCAGATTGCGCATAGTAAAATTGTCGAGCCAGACGTAACGCTCGGTTTCAATGCGTGCCAAACCTGTGATATGTTTCAGTTGATCGTGGTGTGTGTGGTCTAAATAACAGAGTACTGCACCTGCCGCAACAATGGCATTCGTCATATTTTCAATGCCAAAACCTTTAAGCGTTATTGTCTCGAACTGTTTCAACAGACGATCCTGCGCCGTTTCGTAGGTGTACACCCAGTCATCCTGTTCAAAGGTGGACATTTTCCTGTCAACAATTGCCTCAAACTCGCTACGCTTGCCGCGTTCATAGAGCGCTTCTTTCGGAGCAAATGAGCTAAGCAATTTCCGGACATAATCGAGCGTCCCTTCGCCCAGCATAAATTCACCCGTTGAAATATCCAGAAAAGCGATGCCTGCCTGTGTTCCTGCGAAATGAATCGCCGCCAGAAAATTATTTTCCTTGACATTAAGAATATTGTCGTTGGTGGAAACGCCGGGCGTTACCAATTCGGTGATGCCGCGTTTAACGATGGTTTTGGTAAGTTTTGGGTCTTCCAACTGGTCGCAAATGGCTACACGAAACCCTGCACGTACCAGTTTGGGCAAATAGGTGTCAAGGGCGTGATGCGGAAAACCTGCCAGTTCCACATAGGCAGCCGCGCCATTGGCACGACGTGTCAATACGATGCCCAATATTTCGGCGGCACGGATAGCATCTTCGGAAAATGTTTCATAAAAATCTCCTACGCGAAATAGAAGTATTGCATCGGGATATTGTGCTTTAATGGCGTTATATTGCTTCATTAAAGGCGTTTCCGCAATTTTAGACATAACTTTTAGGGTGTGAAGAAATGAAGTGCAAAGGTAAGCCTTTTTTAGTTATTAGTTATTAGAGTGGAGTTAGTAGTGAATAACGAATAGTGAATAATATTTTTGCGTGCTTGTGCCGCAGGTCAGCGACCTGCGGAGTGAAACAGCCTACCTAACCTCTGCCTTGCAGGCAATCTGGGAAGCCGGTTTGCTATTGAATAACGAAGAATGAATAACTAAAAACTACACTCTACAAACTACAAACTAAAAAAAGGTGTATCTTTGCAGCACAAAATAACGTTATATTAAGTAAATATGAATCAGAACGAATTTCGTAAGTTTGCCACCAAACATTTAAATATGAACGGGGCTTCGCTCGACCACTACATCTCTATGAGTGGCGAAGGTTACATTTCACCATCTATTCTGGAAGAGCGACAGCTCAATGTTACTCAGATGGATGTTTTTTCACGTTTAATGATGGACCGTATCATTTTTCTTGGGTCTGAAATCAATGATTATGTAGCAAATGTTATTCAGGCACAGCTTCTTTTTCTTGATACCTCCGATCCGGGTAAGGATATTTCCATCTATATCAATTCACCCGGAGGCTCGGTTTATGCAGGTCTGGGCATCTACGACACGATGCAGTTTGTTAACAGCAAGATAGGCACTATCTGTACCGGTATGGCAGCTTCTATGGCGGCAATATTGCTTGTTGCCGGCGAAAAGGGGAAACGCTGGGCGTTGAAACACTCGCGTGTGATGATTCATCAGCCGATGGGAGGTATGCAGGGACGGGCATCCGATATGGAAATTACCGTCAGGGAAATTCAAAAAATCAAAATGGAGCTGTACCGAATCATTGCCGACCATTCGGGCAATCCGGTAGAGAAGATTGAAAAAGATGCCGACCGCGACTATTGGATGACATCCTCAGAAGCTGTCTCTTACGGCATGGTTGATGCTATTCTGGAAAAAAACGCACCCTTATTACAAAAAAAATAATGGCAAAAACAAGTCAGCATTTCTGTAGCTTTTGCGGACGAACGCAGAAGCAGGTAGTCATGCTTATTCCTAACGGGGAGGGTGTAAATATCTGTAATGACTGTATAACCTTCACACATAAGATTGTGCAAGAGGAGTTGGGACGCCAGAAATTTTCGATTAGCGGTGTTGATATTCCCAAGCCGCAGCAAATCAAAAGTTTTCTTGATCAGTATGTCATCGGACAGGATGCCGCCAAACGGCATCTGGCAGTGGCGGTGTATAATCATTACAAGCGCATTATCCAGACCGACAAAGAGGATGATGTGGAGATAGAAAAGTCAAATATTATTCTGGTCGGCGCTACAGGCACGGGGAAAACCCTTCTTGCGCGTACCATCGCCAAACGGCTTAATGTTCCTTTCACCATTGTCGATGCTACGGTGCTCACCGAGGCAGGTTATGTTGGCGAGGATATTGAAAGTATTCTCACCCGACTGTTACAGGTGGCGGATTATAATGTTTCGGCAGCTGAGAAAGGCATTGTTTTTATTGATGAGATAGATAAAATTGCCCGAAAGAGCGATAATCCGTCCATTACCCGCGATGTCAGTGGCGAGGGTGTGCAGCAGGGTCTGCTCAAACTGCTTGAGGGGTCGATTGTCAATGTGCCGCCGCAGGGTGGACGCAAGCATCCCGAGCAAAAAATGATACTTGTAAACACTCAAAATATTCTGTTCATCTGCGGTGGCGCTTTTGACGGTATTGAAAAGAAAATCGCCCAGCGGCTTAATTCGCACGTGGTAGGCTTTTTCGCAGCAACTGACAAATTGCGGTTTGACCGGGAGAATATGCTGCAATACATCGCGCCGCAGGATTTGAAGGCATACGGACTTATCCCCGAAATCATCGGACGACTGCCCGTGATTACCCATCTTGACCCGCTTGACAGGCAGACGTTACGTCAAATTCTCACCGAACCCAAAAATGCCATTATCAAACAGTATATCAAACTCTTTGCAATGGACGGGGTAACGCTCAGTTTTGATGATGTAACGCTGGAATATATTGTTGACAAGGCGGTAGAATATAAACTTGGGGCACGCGGTTTGCGTTCTATCGTGGAAGCCATTATGACAGATGCTATGTTTGATGCGCCCTCGTCGGACATTAAAACGTTAACCATTGGAATTGATTATGCCAAAGAACGGATAGAAAATACCACGCTCTTTCTCTCAGAATAGCAATAAGCGATTTGTGAGTGTTCTTTTATGCGTGGGAAAACTCTATCAGGACTATTTGTATTCATCAAATAAAAACAAACAATTGAACAAAAATGATGACACTTGCTGATATTCTCAAAGATTCGGATTATAAACAGGCGCAATTCGATCTTATGCTGATTCAGGAATTTGAACGAAAAATCACTACCCGCACGGATAAAAACGGGAAAGAAATTCCTTATATCAACTGCGCTATCCGCAAAAAAGAAATCCGCCTTACGCCCGAAGAAGCTGTCCGACAATTGTATGTCAAAAAATTGATAACAGAATATGGATACGCCGAAGAACGGATAGATGTAGAAGTAGGCGTACCTATGGGCAGAGCAACCGACCACGACAAACGGGCTGATATTGTTGTGTATGAAGACGAAAGAAAAATTACACCCTACATAGTAGTAGAAGTGAAGCAGGCGGCGGTAAAAAGCGATAAAGACATCCGTGCAGCAAAAGAGCAGCTTTCCGATTATTGTCTTACCAAAGGCGCAAGCATAGCCGTGCTGTGCAATGGCGGCAACGTGGAAGAGTTTTTCTACAACCGAGAAAATAAAAACAACAAAACACAAACGCTCGAAAAGCTATCGTATCTGCCCAAAGCGACGCAAACGCTGTCGGACGTATTGAATGTGCATTACACGCTCAAAAATTTAATTGAAAACGACGAACTGCAATACAAAACCCTCAAACAAATTGTTAAGGGACTGGAAGATATTGTAATGGCAAATTCAGGCGCCGACCCTTTTGAAGAAGTTTTTAAGCTGATTTTCACCAAACTGTACGACGAATTTCTTTCACGCGGAGATGCTGATACTATTGCTGTTTTATCTCAAAAAGCAAATCAAACATTGTCGCAAATTGATGATAAAGATTTTCGCCAGCTTGAATTTCGCAACACGGGAACAGAAAAGGAGTGTTTTAAACGTGTCGAGTCGCTGTTTGAGAAGGCAAAAAATCAGTGGAAAGGCATTTTTGACGACGGGGCAACATTTCGCCTCACGCCCGCCGAACTCAAAATCTGTGTTTCGTTTATGCAGGACGTAAAA
>JAISXJ010000018.1 GCA_031270565.1 Prevotellaceae bacterium | reverse complement strand
AGATAATTAAAAAACGACTGGGACACCCAAAATGGTGTCCCAAAAAATCATAATGCCTGATTATAAATGCTTTACAAAATAGACTCGCCGAATTTAATGAAAAGCGACGAAGTCAGGAGATAGTCTTTTTTGGGCAAAACTGCGCCTTCCCTAAGCGGGTTAATTCTTTTTTTGAGGCGCGTGTAGTTATTAGTTTTCAGTTTTCAGTTTTCAGTTGCCGATTGCCTGAAAGGCAGATTCGTGTATTGGCTACGCCGAACGTTGTTTCGTGTATTTGTGGCTAAATTACTCTCCTAAGAGGTCGTTAAGGACATTAAGGGGAGAAACTGACAACTGAAAACTCAGGAGGATAATACGGATAGAAAATTGGCGGCAAGCGTTTCGTAGTTATGATTTTTCAACACGTAATCACGCCCGTTGTTACCGAGCGTGTTACGTTCTTCCGGTGTCATATTGAATAGTTTGACAATACTTTCTGCAATGGCTTGCGGATTTTCCGGCTCAACGGTAAAGCCGCATGAAGCATCGGTTACCCCTATTTCTTCCTGTCTTCTTTGAGAAATCTTACAGTGGCATCCCGAAGCTCATATTATTTTGTTTTCATGTAGTGCATAAAATACTCTTTTGAAACGTCCGTTTTCGTTTTTACTTCCCTGTAAACGTCAAACCACAGTTTTAAATTGCGTTTGAGAGTTACTTTATATCGTAACCTTATCATAAAAAACGCATACGTACTATTTATAAAAACCCACAGCCGCCACGTTTTGGGGTAGTAATTCTTTATATCTATAAAACGGTTGATATAAAATAATTTGAGTTTTCCTGTCGTATTGGGGTAAGTTTTGTTGACCGTACTCCCCACTTTATGGTAGATTACGGCGTCATAGACGCAAGCCATTTTCTTTTTCTGGCGCTTCATTCGCAGGGAAAATTCAAAGTCTTCTTCACCGAAGAAAAAGTCTTCCGTGAGCAAACCCGTTTCTTTCGGTTTAAACAGCAAAGCGCATCCCGTAATAATCGACACATCGGAAAAGCCCGTATGCGGCGTTTTCCGAACATCCGAACTGGGATAATAATATTTCCTGTTTTTAAACCATGTCAGTTTTCCGCCGCAATTCCAGATAATATTTCTGGGCGATTCCAGACAGATTTTAGGGGTAACGGCAACGTAATGAGGATGCGAAACGCAGAATGTCATCAGCTTCTCCAGAAAATCCGGTTCCACCAGAGTATCATTGTTGAGCAGCAATACATATTCAAATCCTGCCTGTAGCGCCATTCTGGCACCTACGTTATTTCCGGCGGCAAAACCTAAATTATCATCGTTGAAAACAGCTATAAGATTCTGTTTATCTTTCTCTATCGGCGCAGTCTGCGATGTCTGGAAACTTGCAAAACGGGGGCGAATTTCATCGAAATAACGATTAAGCGCATCAACCGAATCTCTTTCTGACCCGTTGTCAATAACGCAAACGGTTATGGGACTATATGTGATATTAAGCAGAGAATCAATACATGCTACAGTGTCTTTGTCGCCGTTGTAGTTGAGAATGATGATAAATACAGAGTTCATTACCGAGTGTTTTTGTAGATTATTCAGACCGCAAAGGTACAACTTTTTAGCAGTTTGCGCTTAATACAAAAGCCCCTTGCGGGGCTTTCATCATTTGTCTAAACGCATAACGGCTACCTACGGCTGGTAGTACTCAAATTCATCTGGCAACGTCAATAAAGTCTCTTCAGTTGCTTTCTTTACTACAACAGCTGCTTTTCCGGCAGTTCCTGGCGGAACTTTGCAGGTAATAACCCTCGGCGACAAAACGGTTACATTCGTACACGGACTGCCACCTATCGTTACTGTGGGCGGAGCAAGAAACCTGATTTGATCCAGTGCCGCATTATCTGCGATTTCTTGTGGTGTAAGTACTCGATTATAAAGACGAACAGACAGAATGGTTGAACGGCTAAGATTTTCTCCAATACGTACTTTTCCTCCTGCATCGGTATTAAGGCTTCCCTTTCTCACTACAACTGTTGCCAAAGTATTGTTTATGTATGAATTAGTATAGGTTTCATCTGTTATGGCATTTGCGTAGGTGGCTGTTACCGTGTTTATGGTATTTGCTGTTGTCAATGAAGGCGTACTGGAAAGACAAGTAGCCAAATTGTTAATATGCGAGCCAATAGCATAAAACATCCATCCTTCGCCAATAGTACAGTTTGTGTCCTTTAGCCCACGATAAAGTACTCCAAATTTCGTTCCATTATCTTGAGAATCAACATAAGTTCTTACACGTCCATAATCAAAAAGTGTTCTCATTTTCAATGATTCTTGCTCAAACATATAAAAAGCCTCCGGTGTTCTAAAAATCACCTCAATTGTTCTGGGAGCAGTACCAACAGGATAAGAACTAGGAATAGTTTCGCTATAAAAAGCCAGGTCATCATCCAAAGGCATAAAGCCGTTACTGAGCCATTGTCCGGTGCTAGGGATGCCTCTTGGAAGCGCAAAAGTAGGATTCTTCAAGTCCTGCCAATTTGTTGCAGGGTCAAAACTGTGATTCTTGTCTCCTGTTCCGGTATTGTCTATGCCATCATAATGCGCTGCCAGATTTTCCTGTGCAGCATACTCGTCGGTTGCTGCATAGGGGAAAATATCTCCACCGTAGATGCGAATCCACTCATTGCCGTCGATTGACATAGAAGCAGGAAAAAGATTGTGAGTAGCAAACGCAACCGAATTACTCTCTGCAAGGGTGAGACAGTTGTCAAGCTCAACTTTCATCGTGTGGCTGCCTACCGGAAAATACGATGTATATTCCGGATCAGAGGTTGTTGCAAGATAAGTACCGTCCAAATACCAGTTGTAAAACTGTACATCGTCGGGCGCAATAACCTCAAACGTAACATTTTCGCCCGCCAGAATAGCGTCCCATTCGCTTGCAATTACTGACGTAATTGTCAGTTCACCGCTGCCGGTCGCTTTAACTTGATAATCCTTATCAACCTTACGCCATTGGTTTCCATTCCAGACATAGACACCCAGACAAATGTTAGAATTAATGTTGTAAACGAGAGCTCCGGTGAGTTTTGCCTTTACATCGTCATCTACATCGCCGAGGCTGTTGATGCCTGGGAAACCGACGGGAATGGTGTTCAGGTCGGTGAGCATCACATTTGAGAGCGCCAACCCACCTTTGGTCGTGCTGTTCAAATCCAGAATCGTCCCTGCCTTAGGCGGGTCGCCGCCGCCAATAGTTACCTGCGCCGCAGAAAAAGAAGCGACGCTTAAAAATGCTGCTGTAAGCGCAACGAAAAGAATTGTTTTTTGTTTCATAAGATAAAGAATTAAGAGCCTCCTCCCGATATTTTTTAAGAGGAAAGCAGGTTAGTAATAAATAAATTAAGTTGATATAAGTTGTTTTGTTTTTATTCCTCTGTGTCTCTCTGTGAGTTTTCCGTGTAACTCTGTGTTATAAAACAGACAACGGCAACCCTCCCGACCATTCAGGAAGATTGCCGTTGTATATGTATATGGCGAAAAGACGCAAAAAAACTTCGCGCTACTAAGTATAAACTGAAAAGTTTTTAATAAATGATAAGCCCTTGAATACAAGGAGTTAAGGCGAATGCGGGGGGGGGCTTTTGTAACGAGCTTACTTTTAGCCGATTAAACCGTCTAAATTGAAAAAATGGTGAATATAGAACCCCAGATGTAAGCATCGTTTTGTTTGATTTCAGATGTGAACAATAACGGTGGCAAAGATACGTCTTTTTAGTGAATAGTGAATAACTAATAGTGAATAATTTTTTTTTAGAGTTTAGAGTGTAGAGTCTTCCGTGTAGTTCCGTGTAATCTGTGGCTAAATTACTTTTGAGACAGCCCCATTTTTTACAGGCTTAACAGGATGCTCAAGATAATGATTTTTTATTGTTCACTGACACTGACAACTCCTGATTCAAAGAAAGTTTTGTCGATTTCTTTAAAAATGAAGAAACTTTACTAACTTTGCACCTCCATATTTCAACGATTCGGACGCGCTCTCTACATGTTTGTTTATTGTGGATTTCGAGGTTTATATTGCGGGAGAATAAACGTCCGGTTGTTCAAATCAATTCAAAATAAAGAGGTTTTATGTCAAGAGTTTTAGTAATCGGCGCCGGTGGCGTGAGTAGGGTGGTCGTGCATAAGTTAGCCCAAAATACCGATGTGTTCACCGCAATAATGGTAGCAAGCCGCACACGAAGCAAGTGCGATGCCATTGCCTGCGACATCCAAAAACGTTATGGCGTTACCATCAGCACAGCACAGGTTGATGCCGATAAGGTCGCCGAATTAGTGTCGCTGTTCAAAGCGTTTAATCCCCAATTAGTCATCAATGTGGCGTTGCCCTATCAAGACCTGACCATCATGGATGCCTGTCTGGAAGCCGGCGTCCATTATCTGGATACGGCAAACTATGAGCCAAGAGACGAAGCCCATTTTGAATATTCATGGCAATGGGCATATCAAGACCGCTTCAAACAGGCGGGATTGACGGCGATTCTCGGCTGTGGTTTCGACCCGGGAGTTACAGGCGTTTTCACCGCCTATGCCGCCAAACATCATTTCGATGAGATACATTATTTAGATATTGTTGACTGCAACGCGGGTGATCACCATCACGCCTTTGCAACCAATTTCAATCCGGAAATCAATATTCGCGAAATTACTCAGGAGGGAAAATACTGGGAAAGCGGATTGTGGCGGGTGATTCCCCCGCTAAGCGTCCATCGCCCGATTCATTATCCCGAAATCGGCAACAGAGAATCCTACTTGCTTTATCACGAAGAGCTGGAAAGTTTGGTCAAGCATTTTCCCACACTCAAACGCGCCCGCTTCTGGATGACTTTCGGACAGGAATACCTGACACATCTGCGCGTTATTCAGAATATCGGTATGGCGCGTATTGACGAGATCGACTATAACGGACAAAAAATTGTTCCCATACAATTCCTGCAAGCCGTTTTACCCAATCCGCAGGATTTGGGCGCCAATTACACCGGAGAGACCTCTATCGGATGCCGCATAGCAGGTGTAAAAGACGGTGTCAGCAAGACCTATTACATCTACAATAACTGCAGTCACGAGGCAGCCTACCGAGAAACCGGCGCTCAGGGCGTCAGCTACACTACCGGCGTGCCCGCTATGACAGGCGCCTATATGTTGCTCACGGGACAATGGTCGGGCGCAGGCGTCTTTAACGTTGAGGAATTTAACCCCGACCCGTTTCTGGCAAAACTCGCTGAAAGCGGCTTGCCTTGGCATCAGATTATTGATGGCGATTTGGAACTATAAGACATAAGGGAACTTCTAAAAATTGCTTTTTCTGCGTTACGCTCTTTCGGTAAAATGCTCATTTACGTTAGTAAACTCCGCTTTTACCTCAATGGCAAGCCTTGAAAAATCTAATTTTTAGAA
>JAISXJ010000008.1 GCA_031270565.1 Prevotellaceae bacterium | reverse complement strand
GCTTCTAAAAATTAGATTTTTCAAGGCTTGCCATTGAGGTAAAAGCGGAGTTTACTAACGTAAATGAGCATTTTACCGAAAGAGCGTAACGCAGAAAAAGCAATTTTTAGAAGTTCCCTATACTTCACGCAGTATGGTTTTGTGCATGGGATAATAACTGAAACCTGATAACTGTTTGACAGATAATCATTACATTTGCTTCGTCATTATGCAGACAGTTATTTAATCTGTTATGCTAACCGTTTTACACGAAATATGCTTATTTTAATCATCTGTTTATTATTATGTTGACTATTGGGATTGCAGGCGGTACCGGCTCCGGAAAAACAACCGTTGTACGTAAGATTATTGAGAGTTTACCGCCAAATGAGGTTGTTTTGTTGCCGCAGGATTCTTATTACAAGGACAGCAGCCACGTTCCCGCAGCGGAGCGACAGTTTATTAACTTTGACCATCCCGATGCGTTCGACTGGACGCTGCTCACGCAACATCTATCCATGTTGCGGCGGGGAGAAGCTATCGAACAGCCGGTTTATTCCTATCTCACCTGCACCCGTTTGCCGGAAACCGTTCACGTCGAACCGCGCGACGTGGTGATTATTGAGGGTATTCTGGCGCTGTGCGACGTCAATCTGCGCGACCGGCTCGACCTGAAAGTGTTCGTCGATGCCGATTCCGACGAGCGTTTAATTCGGGTCATCAACCGCGATATTGTGGAGCGGGGACGGTCGGTTGAGATGGTAATGGAGCGTTATGAGCGCGTGCTAAAACCCATGCACCTGCAGTTTATTGAGCCAACCAAACGCTACGCCGACCTGATTATCCCACAAGGTGGAAACAATCAAATCGCCATTGACATTCTGACCATGTATATTGAAAAAAATCTGCGTCAGGCAGGCAAACTTTAACCCGTTAAAAGTATGATTTCATTCGCTGTTGATAAAATACTGTTTCTGGATATAGAAACAGTGCCTCAAACCGCTTCTTTGGAGGAGTTGCCCGAAAATATGCAGGCGCTCTGGGCGGATAAATTCACAACATTACGCATCCGTATGCCGGAAAAATATCCTGCCGACACAACTGCCGCCGAAGCCTTTGAGATCGGCGCGGGCATCTATGCCGAATTTGCCAAAATTGTCTGCATCTCCGTCGGCTTTATTTATTTTAAAGGAAAGGAGAAAATATTCCGTGTAAAGTCCTTTGCCGGCGACAGCGAAACCGACCTGCTGACTGCCTTTTCAACGCTGTTGAATCACTTTATAACGACTAATCAACACCATATTTGCGGACATAATATCAAAGAATTTGACATTCCTTTCATCTGCCGACGCCTGCTTATTAACGGGCTGCCGATACCTGAAACCATAAATATTACCGGTAAAAAACCATGGGAAACTTCTTTCATTGACACGCTCGAACTCTGGAAATTCGGCGATTACAAAAACTATACTTCTCTCAAACTGCTGACTGCCATCTTTGGTATTCCCACTCCGAAAGAGGACATTGACGGGGCGCAGGTGGCGGCGGTCTATTACAAGGAGCGCGACATCAACCGCATTTCCGCCTACTGCGAAAAGGACGTCATAGCGACAGCTCGCCTTTATCTGCGTCTGTGTGGGCTGGAAACAATTCCCGAACAGTGCATACAACATGCCTAAACTGTAAAGCTACACCGTGTTTTAATTTTTTCGGAACATGTTCCGGCATTTCTGGGACATCTCCCGAGATTTCTGGGACATCTCCCGAAACTTCTGGGACATCTCCCGAAACTTCTGGGACATCTCCCGAGACTTCTGGGACATCTCCCGAGACTTCTGGGACATCTCCCGAAACTTCTGGGACATCTCCCGAGACTTCTGGGACATCTCCCGAAACTTCTGGGACATCTCCCGAGACTTCTGGGACATCTCCCGAAACTTCTGGGACATCTCCCGAAACTTCTGGGACATCTCCCGAGATTTCTGGGACATCTCCCAGAGTTCCGAAATAATGATATACTTCTTTTAATAGAGAATGAATAACAAACAGTGAATGACGTTTTTACGTTCCTTTAAAAATTACGCTTTACAGGTGCGGATGTGCAGGCTATAATTGACGCAGTGAACAGAAATTATATTCCGGTAAAAGGGAGATATTTATTAGTCATCGAAAAATATGTACTTTTGCAATCTCAATTTACAATTCATTAATTAAAAAACTTGTATGAAAACAACATCTGTATTTGTATATGCCCTCGTTTGTGTGGGGGTAATAGCCGGTTTTTCGGGATGCTCGCAACCCGTAACAATATTCGACGAGGCATTGCTAATCGGCAAATGGCAACGTCCGGTAACCGCCTCCGACGGCACTCCGGGCTACGACTGCTACCGCTACGATGCCGACGGTAACGGCGTTACATGGGATACATCCGACGACGTATCCGAAGCGGAAGGACAGCCTTTCGCATGGACACTCAACGGCGCAACACTCACACTGCTTCATCAGGGCGAAATGGGACAGACAGTCCCCAAAGTGTACACCCTGACCCTGTTGACAACATCCAGCCTTGCCTATAAGGATGACTACGCAAAAAGTTATGCCTTTACAAAAGTCAATTGACGTATGAAACGTATCGCAAAAGTTGCAGCCATCACGCTGGCGGCGTTAGTCGGGGCGGCGCTGGTGGTGTGCGGCGTGCTGGTCTGGGTGGTCTTTACGCCCGAACGGCTGACGCCATTAGCAAATCGGGCGTTGAACGAACAATTAAAATGCCATGCCGCTGTGGAAAAGGTTGAGTTGACCTTTTTCAGCTCATTTCCGCAGTTTGGCTTGCGCATAGAACAGGTTGTTCTGGTCAATCCGGTGGAAGAGGCGCCCTCCGATACGCTATTGAAAGTCGGCGTTTGCACCGTTGCGCTCGACGCCATGGAATTGCTCAAAAACAACCGTCTAACAGTTACCGATATAACTTTTAACAACGGCGTTGCCAATCTGTTTATCAATGCTGAAGGGCATGCAAACTTCGACATTCTCCCGTCAGATACGCTTGACACAGACACCACCGCTTTTCAGTTGCCGTTCACCGTTGTTGACTTGCAAAGTCTCGCCGTTACGGACGTAGATGTGCGTTATATTGATTTGCAAACACATCTTTCGGCTCATGTTGACGGCGTAGCTGCAACGCTGGCAGGCAACTGGACAAACACGAACAACGGCAACGTGTCGGGCGCTCTGAATCTGGATGCGCTACGCATCGCTATGAGCGATTCGACGGAGATTTGTGCACAGACAGACGCCATGAGCCTCGCCATAGAGGGCGCAAAAACAGACAGTTCCCTCACAGGCACACTTGCCGTCGTTGTGTCAACCGCTACCTGCATCATCGACACAACGCATCTGCTCTCCCGCACGGACGTAGCCCTAAACATGCCTTTTTCATGGCTAATAAATGACAACCGCATAGCGCTTGACGCAGCCAAAGTGGTGTTAGCCGACCAGTCGCTGACGGTTAACGGGTGGGCTGAATGGCGCGACAACAACGACTTGGCAATGGATATACGGTTTGTTTCGGATGAATGGCAGTTGGAAAAAGTGCTGGCGCTCATTCCCGCCGACTATACGGAAAGCCTGAAAGGATTGACTGTTGATGCAAAATTGGCAGTAAACGGGTTGGCGGAAGGTGTTTACAACGATGTTTCAATGCCGCTTATTACGGCAAATATTGCCGTAAAACATGGCGCAATGCAGTATGACGATTTGCCATACCGTTTTTTTGACATATTCGGCAGACTGTCGGCAACGGTTGATTTGAACAAACAGGCACATTCGCGTCTGGATATTCATTCGCTCCACCTGAAGGCAGACCGCTCACAAATAACGGTCGGTGGAACGATTGAGGACTTGTTAAACACTATGCGCCTCAATCTGCATCTCGCCGGCGACATTTATTTACCCGACGCCGCGCCGCTGCTTCCGTCCGATATGAAACTCGTTCTCGCCGGACACGCCGCGCCTGATTTGACATTACAGGGCGCTCTGGATGACATCACCGACATGCGCCTGAAGAAAATAACAGCCTCCGGAAACATTCGTTTGAATGATTTTGAAATGCTTTATGACGATTCGATTGCGTTAAAAACGCCTTCGGCGACGGTAGCGCTTACCGTACCTGTGGCGTCGCAGAATCTGTTGTTTGAAGAAGTTGTGCAAGCCCGTATTGCCGCGAAGTCGCTGGACGTAAAATTGTATGAATCGATTATTGCCCGCACAGAAGAGACAACTCTCCTTGCGACGCTTTCCGACGTAATGGACGACAAACTCCCGCTGGCGCTTGCGTGTTCTTTCGATGCCGGAAAGCTTTATCTGCAGGCAGACAGTATTGAGGCGCAAATAACCGACCTGTCAGGAGACGTGGCGATGACGCCATCAGGCGCGGAGATGGAGAAGACCTTTTACCGGTTAAACATCGCGAGCAGCGATATGGTAGCAACAATGGGCGATGCGCTGCAGGTTGACGCTCGGTCTCTTGCATTAAACGGACAGGCAATTTACGACGAAAAACAGACGCAGACGCAGCCATTGTTACAGTGGCGTCCGAATATCCACCTGACCCTTGCCTCCGCCGCCGTAAAAATGGATGCCCTGACAGCGCCCGCCCTAATATCGAACATCGACGGGACGCTCACGCACGAAAAACTGTCAATTAATAATACCCGCATCCTGCTTGACGGGTCTGACTTTACGCTGTCGGGAGTTGTTACCAACATAGACAAATATCTTGAAAATACGGGGCTACTCGTTGCCGACTTTGATTTTGTTTCGGATAATACGGATGTCAATCGCCTAATGGCATTGTTCAATGGTTTTGGCGCGACCGACTCGGTGCAGCAAGCCGCGCTTGCAGAGCCTGCCGAAAGTGGCGGCGAACCGTTTATGGTTCCATGGAATGTTGATGTAACGTTAAGAACGCGCATTAAAAACGCGCTTGCGGGCAAGACTGCCATTCAGAACGTAGGCGGAACGCTCATCGTAAAGGACGGCGTGCTGGTGCTGGAACAGATGGGATTCACCTGCGATGCCGCCAAGATGCAACTGACCGCCATTTACCGGTCGCAACGCAAAAATCATCTCTTTGCAGGCGTCGATTTTCACCTGCTCGACATTGAAATAGAAAAACTTATTACAATGATACCGGACATAGATACGATTGTTCCGATGCTCAAGAACTTCACCGGCAAAGCGGAGTTTCATCTTGCCGCCGAAACCTATCTCAAATCTAATTACGACATAAAATGGTCAACTTTGCGCGGCGCTGCCGCCATTGAGGGTAAAAATCTTGTTCTACTGGATAATGCCACCTTTGCGCAGATAGCCAAACTGCTGCTTTTTAACAGGAAAACGGAGAATGTAGTGGACAGTTTGAGCGTGGAGATGACTGTTTTTCGCAACGAGGTAGAGCTTTATCCCTTTCTGTTAACGATGGATAAATATCAGGCAATTGTTGGCGGACGTTACGATTTGGGACAAAATTACGATGCGCATGTTGAGGCGGTGATTCCGTTGCGTTTGGCTGTGGATGTGAAGGGCAATCCCGCTTCCGACTTCAAAATAAAGCTGACGAAGACTAAATACAGTAATCTCTTCAAGCCCGACCGGCAAAATGCTGTTCAGCAGCGCACGTTATCGCTCAAAAAAATCATTTCAGACGCTCTCAAAGCCAATGTCAAGGAGCAGTAACCGGCTGTTTCGGCAAAAGCGCCACCATTAATCAATCGAAAAAGCCTCCATTTGGGGGCTTTTTTTTAGTTGTCAGAGCCAAGAACCAAGAAAATTACTTAACCTTGAGCGCCTATAGAATGGTTTTATAAACGTTGCATTGGCTACTGAATCTGCGAAGAAAAAATATTTTTACGGATAAACGATTATCTCAAAAAAAAGTTATAAACTTGCACCGAATTTCAAACGCCGTAAATCACCATGTATTTCACATTTTTTTTTGCGCTATCGTACTGTTTTTGAGAAAGTGAAGATTGTATGCGGAAACTGAAATTTCAGGGAAATTCTTTTTTAATCTAAATAATTACGACCATGAATGTCAAAAAAATTCTGGCTTCGTTAGAAGCCAAACATCCGGGCGAACAGGAATACCTGCAAGCCGTTCATGAGGTGTTGGAATCCATTGAGGAAATCTACAATCAACACCCTGAGTTTGAAAAAGCAAAAATTGTGGAGCGCATCGTAGAGCCTGACCGCATCTTCACCTTTCGTATTACGTGGGTAGATGATCAGGGCAATGTGCAGACCAATCTTGCCTATCGTGTACAGTTTAATGGCGCCATAGGTCCCTACAAGGGGGGCTTGCGTTTCCATCCTTCTGTAAATCTCTCCATTCTGAAATTTCTGGGCTTTGAACAGACTTTCAAAAACGCTTTGACTACCTTGCCGATGGGCGGCGGAAAAGGCGGTTCGGACTTCGACCCGACAGGTAAATCGGATGCTGAGATAATGCGTTTCTGTCAAGCCTATATGCTGGAATTGTGGCGCAATATCGGTCCCGATACCGATGTGCCTGCCGGAGATGTAGGTGTTGGCGGGCGTGAAATCGGCTTCCTCTATGGTATGTATAAAAAACTGGCTCGTGAACATACGGGCGTTCTTACAGGCAAGGGAATGAACTGGGGTGGTTCTCTGATTCGTCCCGAGGCAACCGGTTTTGGCGGTCTTTACTTTGTGCAACACATGCTCAACAAAGCAAAGAAAGAATTAAAAGGCAAGACCATTGCCGTATCGGGCTTTGGCAATGTGGCATGGGGCGCTGCGCTTAAAGCCACGCAACTTGGCGCTAAAGTGGTAGCCGTTTCCGGTCCTGACGGTGTTGTGGCTATTCCGAACGGTATGACGGAGGAGATGATTGACTACCTGTTGGATCTTCGCGCGTCGAACCGTAATATTGTATCGCCCTTTGCCGAAAAATTTGCAGGAACGGTTTATACCGCCGGCAAAAAGGCTTGGAGTGTGAAATGTGATATTGCTCTGCCTTGTGCTTTCCAGAACGAACTTAATGGCGATGATGCCCATGAGTTAATCAAAAACGGCACGTGGTGTGTAGCGGAAATCTCAAATATGGGTTGTACGCCCGAAGCGATTAAGGCGTTTCAGGATGCCGGCATTTTATTTGCTCCGGGAAAGGCTGTTAATGCCGGCGGCGTAGCAACTTCAGGTTTGGAGATGACGCAAAATGCCATGCATATCAGCTGGCGTGCCGAAGAGGTGGACGAAAAATTACACCAGATTATGGAGAGCATCCATAATGCCTGCGTGCAATACGGCACGGAACCTGACGGCTCCATTAACTATGTGAAAGGCGCAAACATCGCAGGTTTTATGAAAGTGGCTACTGCCATGCTCGAAGAGGGCATCATTTAAGAACCGGCGCTGTCAAACAGCAGAGGCTGCTCCACTGGGGGGCAGCCTCCTGTTTTTTTTACAGAGAATGGATTAATGTCTTTATGACGCTTTTTTCAACAGGACTTCATTGATGACTTGCCGTAATGTTTCTTTGGGTAGCAGTCCTCTTGCTAATTGCGGCGTGTCGCCAATGGGGCAAAAAATCAGGGTTGGGATGCTTTGAACGGCAAACAGGGCGGCTAATTCAGGCTCACGGTCTACGTCAATTTTGTAGATATAAATCTGTCCGGCGTATTCGCGTGCCAATTCATCCAGAATTGGAGACAGCCGTTTGCAGGGTCCGCACCACGAAGCATAATAATCTATCAAACATGGTTTATCGCCAAGATATATCCACTCTCTCGGATTGACCTGATAGTTCATTACCTTTTTCAGAAAATCGGCTTTCGTTAGAAATACGGGCTTTGATACCATCTCAGTGGCGGCAGGACTTTTTGTCTGCGCCGAGCCGGATACCAGACTGCAGAATAAAACGGTAATCACCAGAACAGTTCTTGTTGACATTGTCTATACAGTTTAAATGTGTCCGCAAAAGTATATGAAAAACTTGGGCTTTCCAAGCGTGTGCAATGAAAAAAGTTTTTTTACAATAGCCCGCACGGCGGCGATAATATTCCGCACATCGGATACGACTTTTTAGCAGTTTGCGCTTAACAGCAAAAGCCCCTCGCGGGGCTTTTCTGTTTGTCTGAACGCATAATGACTACCTATGGCAGGGGCAGGAACTCAAATTCATTAGGCAACGTCAATAAATTACCTCCTTCTGCTTTATCTACTATAACAGTTGCTTTTCCGGCAGAACCTGCTGACGGAGCTAAGCAGGTAATAA
Source organism: Prevotellaceae bacterium (assembly GCA_031270565.1). Taxonomy (GTDB): domain Bacteria; phylum Bacteroidota; class Bacteroidia; order Bacteroidales; family Paludibacteraceae; genus F0058. The sequence continues at coordinate 1,788 of JAISXJ010000008.1, read as the reverse complement.
CCCTCGGCGACAAAACGGTTACATTCGTACACGGACTGCCACCTATCGTTACGGTAGGCGGATCAAGGTAACGTTTCTGGTCTAACGCCGCATTGTGCTGGATTTCACCACTTGTAAGTACTCGATCGTAAAGGCGGAAAGACAGAAAGGTTGAATGGCTAAGATACTGCTCCCCAATAGACATTGTTCCATTTGGGTCGGTTTCCAAACAGCAGCCCAGTCTCTCTACAATCTCTGCCTGATTATTATTGATATATGAATTAGTTTTGGCATCGTTTATACTATTTTCATATGTTGATGTTACCGTGTTGATGGTATTCGGGTCTGTCAATGAAGGCGTAGAGGAAAGACAAGTCATCAAATTGTTGGAGTTTCCTCCAATAGCATGAAATACCCATCCGCCATTACTCGTACATCCGGTATGAGTTGCGCCCCGATATACAACTGCAAATGGTTTCTTTGGACTGTTAGTTCCATACGAAAAAATGATTCGTATTACACCATTTTCTTGCTCAAACATATTAGCAGCCTCCGGCGTTCTGAATATCACCTCAACCGTTCTGGACTCATTGCCTGAGGGATAAGTATCAGGATAAAATGAACTATAAAAAGCCGCATTATCATCCCAAACCTGAAAGCCGTTACTGAGCCATTCTCCTGTGCCGGTGCCTCTTGGAAGCTTAAAAGTAGGATTCTTCAAATCCTGCCAACCTGTTGTAACGTCAAAACTGTGATTCTTGTCTCCTGCTCCGGTATTGTCTATGCCGTCGAAATGTGCCACCAGATTACTCTGTGCAGCATACTCGGTTGTTGCTGCATAGGGAAAAATATCTCCACCGTAGATGCGAATCCACCTTTCACCGCCGGTGGATGGTAGAGTGGATGGAGAAATGTTTCTTGCGTTGAAAGTAATCTTGCTCTCCGAAAGCGACAGACAGTTGTCAAGAACAACCTTCATCTCCTGATCATCTCCAGAAGGAATGGCGGTTGTTATCAAAAATCGTGTATCGGTTGTGTCGAGCAAGACATTATTCAGATACCAATAGTAAAACTGTGCGTCGCCAGGATTTTTTACCTCAAAAGTAACAGCCTCTCCTCCCAGAATGGCGTCTTTATCCGGATCTGCAATATCAAGGGTAGCTACTCCGGCAGCTTTAGCTTGATAATCCTTATCAATCTTTCTCCAGCAGTTGCCGTCCCAGACATAGACACCCAGACAGAATTTTGGATTAATGTTGTAAACGATAGCGCCAGTGAGTTTTGCCTTTACCTCGGGAGTTACATCGCCTGAGTTGTTGATGCCGGGGAAACCGACAGGAATGGTGTTCAGGTCGGTGAGACTCACATTTGAGAGCGCCAACCCGCCTTTGGTCGTGCTGTTCAAATCCAGAATAGCGCCTGCCTTGGGTGCATCACTACCGCCAATAGTTACCTGCGCCGCAGAAAAGGAAGCGACGCTTAAAAATGCTGCTGTAAGCGCAGCGAAAAGAAATGTTTTTTGTTTCATAAAATAAAGCATTAAGAGCCTCCTCCCAACATTTTTTTAGAGGAAAGCAGGTTAGTAATAAATAAATTAAGTTGATATAAGTTGTTTTGCTTTTATTTCTCTGTGTCTCTCTGTGAGTTCTCCGTGTAACTCTGTGTTATAAACCAGATAGCGGCAACACCTCCGAAAATTCCGGAAATGTGCCGCAATAATTATATATGTATATGGCGAAAAGACGCAAAAAGACTTTGCGTTGATAACCAGTAACAAAAAAGTTTTTAATAAATGATAATCCCTTGAAT
>JAISXJ010000006.1 GCA_031270565.1 Prevotellaceae bacterium | reverse complement strand
ACTTCTAAAAATTGCTTTTTCTGCGTTACGCTCTTTCGGTAAAATGCTCATTTACGTTAGTAAACTCCGCTTTTACCTCAATCGCAAGCCTTGAAAAATCTAATTTTTAGAAGCCCCCTAAACAGAAAGATTATGCCGGTGATGAAAATAATTTGGAATGAAGCCATCCCCATTTGTTCAGACGGTAGATTAGCGAGACACGTAACACTCCCAAACCATAAATGCAACTGCGTTTGAGATTAATAGATGACGCCTCGTTAAAATATTTAGTAGGACACGTTATCTCGCCGATTTCGTAACCGCGAAAAAACAGTTGTGCCAGCATTTCATTGTCAAAAATAAAGTCATCCGAATTAACATTCAGATTAATATTGCGCAATGCCTCTGCCGAAAACGCCCGATAACCGGTGTGATATTCCGACAGTTTTTGTCCCAGCAAAATATTTTCGATTAGTGTCAGGCAGCGGTTAGCCACATATTTTATCAATGGCATACCGCCTTTGCGTGCGCCTTTCCCCAAAATTCTGGATGCCAATACCACCGGATAAACATCGTTGGCAATGATGGAAGCCATTGCCAACAGCAGTTTGGGAGTATATTGATAGTCAGGATGCAACATAATCACAATGTCAGCGCCAAGTTCCAGGGCACGGGCATAACAGGTTTTCTGATTGCCTCCGTATCCGCGATTCTTTTCATGGACTAACACTTCGTCAATGCCGAGTGTTCGGGCGCGTTTCACCGTAAAATCCTGACTGCAATCATCAGTGAGAATGACCAAATCGACCAGATTACGCGGAATTTCATTATAGGTTTTTTCCAGCGTTTTTTCGGCGTTGTAAGCAGGCATCACTACCACCACTTTTTTGTTGTTCAGCATAATTTATTTGATTCAATAAGTGTTTGGTATTCTGACGTAAAAGGCAAAGCCGTTTTCGGCATAGAGGAATTTGGCATCCGGCGCGTCCTTTTCAAAATTTTCCACCTCGACACGGGTGTGGCGCAGGATAAAATAACATGGCTTATCAAGCTGCCCGCGCATCAAGATGGCAGAATCGGCTAAACGATTTTCCCTTTGTCTGTCGGCATAAAAATAGTGCGCATAGCTTTTGTGTATCGGATATATGTAACAGTCCTCGCCACGCCGCAGTTCTAAAAATTCAATCATTGACACCTGCGTATATTTTTCCACCTCAGGCACAACAAAGAACATTGTCGAACTTACAAACAGCACCGCTCCCAGCAACAGAACTGCCACAGCCCTGCCTGTCCTTTTTACCCAAATACAAAAGAGCGTCGTGGTAAGAATGAGCATGCAACCGATTAACGGTTCAAATCCATGCCACTGTGAAACGGCTTGAAGATTACCTGCTGTAAATTCGTCCAGATAAGGAATGATATGTACTTTTAATCTGTCGAAGCTGGGCAGTAGCGCCACCGCCAGCCCATAAATCGCAGCAAATGTCAGTATCAGTATTTTTTGCCAGACAAATATCCGCTCTTTGCCGGCAATGCAGCGATTAACATACCATGCCGCCATAAATGTCAGCGGGAAATAGCTCATTGAGGCGTAATGCACAATCTTGGTTTTGACAATTGTGAACAAAATCAGCACCACCCCAAACAATATCATCATCCATCTGAACATGTGTGCGGTATTTCTGTTTTCTTCATCACGCAATACCGAGCGGTGAAATACCGGTAATGCCAGCAGAGAGGCAGGGAAAACGCCTATCAGTATCATTACAAAATGATAAAGAAAAAAGCCGCCGTGTCCGGCATCCTGCGTCTGAAACAGGCGAATTTGATAGGCGATAAAATCCTGAACAACTGCATAGTTTCCGGCGATGATTTGCAGAATAAACCACAGTCCGCCAACTCCGGCTGTAATCACCATAAAAAGCAGTACCTGCATCCACGTAAAGCGCAGTTTAAACCGGTTAACAAGGAGATATACGGCGAATGTCAGGAGGAAAATCAGCAGTCCGACGGGTCCCTTTGTCAGGATTGCCAAGCCCAAAAACAGCGCCGAAAGCGCTACTTGCCATACGGCATTCCCGCGATGTTCAGGCGCCGTGAAGCGCATAAAACAATAGACGCCGCCGAAGATAAAAAGGTTAAACCATGGGTCAATAATTCCCGTTTTAAAATAGAAAAATGGAAATAATGAACAGGCATACAACATACTCCAGAGCAATCCGAAGCGATAACCCTTAAGTCGATAGCCACAATTGAAGAGCGTCAGCAGCGTAATAATGCCGCAAAGAACATTCGGCAGTCGTGCGGCAAATTCGTTGACGCCAAAAAGATGCATCGACAAAGCCTGCATCCAGATAAACAGTGGCGGTTTTTCCCAGAATGGCTCAAAATTCACCTGAACGGTCAAATAATCGCCTGTCAGGAGCATTTCGCGTGCCGACTCGGCAAAATTTATCTCATCCCAGTCGAACAGATGAACACTTCCAAGTCCCGGCAGGAATAGTACGCAACCCACCAGAACTAAAATCAGTTGCGTGAGTAATTTCCGAACGCCTTGATTTTTCATAGACACGTATGCCGCCAGCGGCTATTTCTTTAGTGTGAATACCTGTGAACCTGCCAAATGCTGGTCGATAAAAATATCCACCCGATAGGCGCCGACAAGCAACGTCTCTTCCACAGTCCAGTAGAGTACCTCATCAACGGCTTCGCTGCCGTATTCAAACTGTTTTTTGCAGGAATAGGGAATATTTTTGTTTTCAAAGAGGAATGTATCCGTCTCTTTCTTCACCAATACGCGATCGTCAGGCGTAACAATGCGCAGATAGACGGTTTTTCCACCGACGGAAGCGGTGATATTTTTCCCGACGGTGAATGTTACTTTCAACAAATCCGTTCGACTGATGCGGCTGACATTTTTTCCACGTTCATTCAATTGCTCTACTACAATGTTACGCACCTCAAGTTGCGAAGCGATTGTAACCTGTTCGGAGAGCGCCTCTTTTTCTTTTTCAAGTGTGTGAACGGTTTGTGTTGCCTGATGGTACTGTTCGCGTACTTCACGATTTTCGGACTGCAATTGTGTATTCACCAGATTCAGCGAATCCACCTGTGCAATATAATACGTAAGCACCTGACGTACGGAAGCCAGTTCTTTTTTCAGCTCGGCTATTCTGCGCGTGTTGGTGGCTTTGGTAGTGCGTAACTCTTCGAGCAAAAGCTGCACACGTTTCTGCTCTTCGTCAAGTTTCCGCAGGATGGAATCATTATCTATCCGCACCGAAAAGCCTTCCAGTTCGTAGGCTATATCGTTGTATTCATTCTCCAGCGTCTCTTTTTCGTATGTCATTTGTTCGATAAGCCCTGCTACTTCTTCTTCGGCGACTTTCATTTTTCGGAGGCTGAAAAGCAATGCAATCACCAGACCGGCAACCACTACAAGCCCCGAAATGAACAAAATAATATTCTTTTTTCTCATAAATGAATCCTTTGTAAAAGAAATAAACGCCTGTTTGTTTCAGGCAGACAAAGGTATAACATTTTTATCGGGTAATCAAAGCAAATATTAACCAATAATGAAGATACCGCAATCAACATCTGCCCCAACTCGGTAATATTGGGCAAACGCCGATTACCATCCTGATGTCCGGCATCAACCCCGACTGTGGTACCGCAAATAAAAAAAAACAAGGCTACTCCACATTTGGGGCAGCCTTATTTTTTCACAGTTTAATTCTATTAATTACTCATTTTAAGCATATTTACTTCAGATTCTGACAAGTAACGCCATTTGCCGCGAGGAAGATTTTTCTTGGTTAATCCCGCAAAATAGACTCTGTCCAGACGCGCAATATGATAGCCCAGATGTTCAAACATACGACGCACTATACGATTTCTGCCGGAATGAATTTCAATGCCAATCTGTTTTTCACTGCCATCAACGATGTAACTGATAGCATCCGCCTTAATTTCACCGTCTTCAAGTGTTATACCGTCAGCTAATTGTTGCATATCACTCGGCTGCAGAGCCTTGTTGAGTGTTACCTGATAGACTTTCTTCTTGTCATACTTGGGATGAGTGAGCTTTGAGGTCAAATCACCATCGTTGGTGATGAGAATAACACCCGTCGTATTTCTGTCTAATCTGCCGACAGGATAGATACGTTCAGGGCAAGCGCCTTTCACCAAATCAAGCACCGTACACCGTTCCTGCGGGTCATCGGATGTGGTAACGCAATTTTTGGGCTTGTTTAGCAGGATATAAACCTTTTTTTCTACCTGAACCAGTTGATCGTGAAACAGGACTTTATCCGTAGCAGGAATAATTTTTACGCCAAGTTCAGTTGCCGGCTCTCCGTTAACCTTTATCACGCCTGCCAGAATATATTCATCAGCTTCGCGGCGAGAACATATCCCTGAATTTGCCATAAACTTATTCAGTCTCATAGGTTGCGTAAAGTCAACGAACTGTTTCTTGTACTCAATCTGTTTCTTTTGACTGTATTTGTCATTCGGGTCATAATCCCTGTCTTCGTACGAACGACCGACGCTATTGTTGCCACGATCAAATGGCTTACGACCTGAATTATAAGGACGATTGCCTCCGCTATTGTACGGACGACGCTCCGAATTATACGGGCGATTGCCTCCGTTGTTGTACGGACGACGCTCCGAATTATACGAACGATTGCCGTCGCTGTTATACGGACGACGTTCCGAATTATACGGACGATTACCGTCGTTGTTGTACGAATGATGCTCCGAATTATACGGGCGATTACCGTCGCTGTTGTACGGACGACGCTCCGAATTATACGAGCGATTACCATCGCTGTTGTACGGACGACGCTCCGAATTATACGGGCGATTACCGTCGCTGTTGTACGGACGGCGTTCCGAATTATACGGACGATTGCCGTCGTTGTTATACGGACGGCGTTCCGAATTATACGGGCGATTGCCGTCGCTGTTATACGGACGACGTTCCGAATTATACGGGCGATTACCATCGCTGTTGTACGGACGACGTTCCGAATGGTAAGGATGATTACCATCGTTACTGTACGGACGATCTTCTCGCGAATAATCGTTCCGGGGATGACGATGAAAGTCAAAGTTTGGGTTAAAATCCTGTCTCCTGTTTTGTCCAGAGTTTATGCGTGGACGACGGGTACGTTCATTCCCCTGCTCATTGCCATTTGGCGCATCACTGCTGCCCGATGGCGTAAAATCATTTTCTTGTTCCATTTTTTTATTTAATCATGTTTCAAAAACGCGGCAAAGGTAGGGAAAAAAAACAGCAAATACGAACAATCATCTCATAAATCTACAGTCAACGCATAAAAATTTCTCACCTCTTGTCTTTTTACCTAAAAACTAAAAGCCCCCGTTGCTGGAGGCTTTTTGTTTGTTTTGGCGGTCGCTTTTATTCCGCCACGCAACGCACACTGTAGCCGCAAGCCCGATGGATGGCGTAGAACGCTTCCTGGTCACCGCTGTCGAAGCTCATGAAGTGACCGAGGACGTTGGAGGTGTGAGTGGTAGAGCTCCAGTAGTAGCTGTCGGTGCCACGGTTGTTCAACGAGCCATTGCCGCTTTCCCGTTCGCCGGCAGCGGGCAAAACCAATGCGTCGCCGAATTTAATACCGGTGTTTACAGCGCCGTCACTCCAGGATAGTGAAGTGCCGGGGGAGTCCCAGTTCGCGCCACCGTCAGCAGTGCGGG
>JAISXJ010000005.1 GCA_031270565.1 Prevotellaceae bacterium | reverse complement strand
ACTTCTAAAAATTGCTTTTTCTGCGTTACGCTCTTTCGGTAAAATGCTCATTTACGTTAGTAAACTCCGCTTTTACCTCAATCGCAAGCCTTGAAAAATCTAATTTTTAGAAGCCCCCTTCCTACTCAATTTGGGGGGTTCGTACTCATTTTCATTCCCGAAAGCATCATATCAAGCCTCTGCCTCCCAGCTTAAACCAACTCCATCCGATGATGGCAACAAACAGAAGTACGATATAGATGTTGTAATATTTTTTTGTTTTATTGGTAATCAAACTGACGCCGTAAGCCGCGAAGGTCATAAAAAACGGTATAATCGGCAGGTGAAAACGCTCTACAGCGGCAAATTTACTGAAAGCAATAATTATCAGATAGAATAACATAAAACTGCCTATTAGAGTATAATCGCGCCACTTTCCTGTTTTTACGAGATGATACAGCGCCAGCAGCACAAAGAAAGCCATCAGATTTTTCACAAAATTACCACCATTAATCATCATCTGGAAATGCTGCATCTCAATATTTACAACAGTAGGAAAAGGTATTACAAAAATTAACGGCACAAAAACAGCAGCAGAGAGATTTTCCACAAATTTATTCCCCCCTTTCATAGTGGCTCTGTCCTGCATGGAAACGGATTGATTTGTTAACCGTCCCTCCCATAAACCCTCTACTTCCATTTGTATCTGTCCACCCCAAAAAAACACAACGACAGATGCCACCCATACAATCAGTATCATTCGTCGCCCGAAGTTCATAACTCGTTTAGTGGAAAACACCAGCGTAGTGAAAAAAGACATAATAGCAGTTATCCCCACTGCCGTGCGATACGTAAACAGCACAGCCACCACCAACACCGGTACCAGCATATTGAGTATTTTAAACTTTCGATTCCGGAGTAAATCATCCAGCCGTTCCACAAACAGCACCATTAAAAAAGTCATCTCTGTCTCTTTCAAATGCGTACCCGTGTAATAGATGAGATTCGGCATAAACACACAAAACAGCGTCGCCATTCTGGCTACCTGTTCGCCGAAATTACGTTTGGCGAGTTTGTAGATGAGAACACATGTAAGGGCGCTCCACAGGGCTTTCAGCAGACGCGCAAACATAATGCTCTTGCCGAAAATGGCGTAAACATAAGACAGGTAGGTGACTTCTCCCGAATCCGACAAAGGCACGCCAAAAAAGTCATACAGACGGTAATTGCCGGCAGCAATCTGATCAGCGCCAAGCCGCGCCGCAGAATCGTAGAAGAGAACGTCTGCTGCTGCATGCTCAAATGGAATGCCGGTCTCATATATCATAAAGAAATAGTTGAAGACGACGTAAATAATCCGAAGAACCAATGCCAGAAAGAAGATATGCCTGAGAAAACTTTTCTCCGCTGTCTGTCCCCAACGTATTGTTTGGAGATTGGCAAAGTAGAAAAAGCCGACTGCCTCAATGAAGCCAAGTATAATGTATGTCGTCGGGAGTATGAAGGCATTGAACAATACCATCACTGCAACCATTGAAAGCAGATACAGATAGATAGCTCTCTTGGTAAAATATTGGGGAAAATAGTTCAGCACGGGATTAATTAATTGAATAACGTGTTATACATTTTTTCTAACTCACTTAGATGTCTCTCAATGGAAAACCTTTGGCGAACGGCTGTTGCTCTGACTTGCGTTTCAGAGACATATTTTTCTCTGTTTTGCAGGAATATCAGGAACTTCGCCAGCAAATCCTGTTCATCCTTTGTTTTATAAATCGTCGCCAGCTCTCCGTTATTTGTAATCTCCTTCATCACCCCCCAGTCATTGACAAAGACCGGCGTTCCGGCGGCGACCGCCTCAATGACGGCTATTCCAAATGTATCGTGATCGGAGGCATAGATAAAGGCATCCAACTGTTTGAGGATGGCGGGCACGTCGGATCTGCCTCCAAGAAAATGCACTTTGTCGGAGAGCGCATGTTCTTCGCAATATTTCACACAGGCATCAAAAAGATAATGCTCTGATTCTATTCTCAAACCCGCAAAAACAAATTGAAAGTCAATATTCTGCCTGTTCAATAAATTCAAAAAACGGCATACGGTCATTTGGTCGCGTACGCCAACAAAACTCCCTACACTGCCGAGCAGCAGTCCGGTATTTCTGCGCTGCAACAATTCTTCAGATACGACGGCTTCATCTATTTTTTCAAACGAAATACCATTGTACACAGTGGTTTGTTTAGCGCTGTTCAATTGATATTTGTTGATGAAATAATCCTTTTGGAAATTGCTTACAAAGATATTTTTATCCGTTCGTTTAGCGCTGAACGCTGTTAATACATGGCGCCTGCCGGACAGGAGACTATCATATCCGTGGAATGTCTGTACAACTTTTATCTTTGTTCCCAGACAGGCAATCCACGCATACAAAGCATCTAATGGCTGCTGAGCGTGAACGATGTTTACCTTTTCTTCCCGCAATAACTTTCGCAATCTGTAAAAATAGACTAAATCGCACGGAAATGCCGGCGCAAGGCGAACCATCTTTTGTTGCGTGGCATAAAAATGCGACTGTAAGATGCCGTCTTTGCGATAAATTCCCATAAAGGCATAACCTGCCCTGTGTGCATTTCCGAACACATCCAGCAGTAGGGTTTCCGTTCCTCCCCTGTTTAGGGAGCCGAGTAAATAGGCTATTTTCATTTTGTTTAATGTTTCTCTAATTGGACATTTTCACCATTTCAGTCTTTCAACCGGCAGAGATGTTGCATGACCAGTCCTGCGAGTGTAAAGCCGAAAATGGCAGTGATATGCACCATAGCGCCGTTTATCTGTGCTTTTTGACTGCACCATTCATGATTATCCAATGCAGTCTGACCATGTTTAAAATCTTTTGGACAAAAACAGCGTTCCGTTCCGCACACGGTATCCGCCCCCAGATTGTCAAGGCGTTCATCACTGTACACGCAGAGGAATTTCTTTGCCGGCAACTCTCCTTTACGTATCTTTTTTCGGATAATCGCTCCAAGCGGACATCCTTCTACCTGCCAAAATTCCGCCACACGCACACGGGCAGGGTCTATCTTGAGCGCCGCTCCCATTGATGACACAAAACAGGCATCCGTGCGTGTTGCTGCACGTATCAGATGAATCTTGTTTGTCAGACTGTCAATAGCATCAATGATAACATCATAATCCTGCAACTCGAACCTGCTTGATGTATCCACATCGTAAACAGCTTGAACGGCGGTAATGGCGGCTTCGGGATTGATGTCGTGCAGGCGCGTTTTAAGCGCCTCTACCTTTACCTGTCCAACGGTCTTGGTGGTTGCCTGCAACTGCCGGTTGACATTAGTGATGCAGACACGGTCGGAATCAACTATCGTCAACTGCCGGATACCTGAGCGTACCAAACTTTCGGCGCACCAGCTGCCAACACCTCCCACTCCAAAGAGTATCACTCTGGCGCGTCCGATGACGGACATATTTTCCGCGCCAAGCAACAGTTCGGTACGTTTAAAAAGAGCCTGTTCCAATCCCATTGTATGGAGAAAAAATTTGTCCTAAATAGTCTGTTCTATCAACAGAAATACTAATCTCCCACATCGGCATTCAAATTTTCAACGATAAACTGTTGACGTTCGGGCGTATTGTCGCCCATATAAAAAGAGAGCATCTCCGTTACGCCATCCTCCTTGCGCAGCTTCACCTGATCGAGACGAATATCCTTGCCGATAAAATGTTTGAACTCATCGTGCGATATTTCCCCCAACCCTTTGAATCGGGTAATCTCAGGATTAACGCCAAGCTTCTTGACTGCTTTCAGGCGCTCTTCTTCAGTGTAACAGTAGCGTGTCTCTTTTTTGTTGCGTACGCGAAAAAGAGGCGTTTGCAAGATGTAAACATGTCCCTTTTTAACCAAATCGGGGAAAAACTGCAGAAAGAATGTCATCAGCAACAGGCGAATGTGCATTCCGTCCACATCGGCGTCTGTGGCAATGATAACCTTGTTATAGCGCAACCCGTCCAATCCGTCTTCAATATTCAACGCCGCCTGCAACAGATTAAACTCTTCATTCTCATAGACGACACGTTTGGTTTGTCCGTAACTGTTGTAGGGTTTTCCACGCAGACTGAAAACAGCCTGATAGTTGACATCCCGACTTTTGGTGATAGACCCGCTTGCAGAATCGCCCTCCGTGATAAAAAGCGCCGACAACTCTTTGTCATCATTCTTTATGTCGTTATAATGAACGCGGCAATCGCGCAACTTTTTATTATGCAGATTCACTTTCTTGGCACGTTCACGAGCCAGTTTGGTAACGCCCGCAATGGCTTTGCGCTCCTTTTCCGATTCCTGAATCTTTTTCAGCAGCACATCGGCAATATCGGCATGTTTGTGCAGGAAGTTGTCAAACTCTTTTTTGATGAAATCACCGATAAACTTGGCAACGGAAGGTCCCTCCGGCGCCATATCCTTTGAGCCGAGCTTGATTTTCGTCTGCGACTCAAAGACAGGCTCCTGAACTGCCACAGAAACAGCCGCCACCAGCCCGCTGCGAATATCGACATATTCCATATTCTTGTTGTAGAACTCCTTGACGGTTCGCCCAAATGCTTCACGAAAAGCTGTTTGATGCGTGCCGCCCTGCGTTGTGTGCTGTCCGTTGACAAAGGAATAGTACTCCTCGCCATACTGATAGGTGTGTGTGAAAGCTATTTCAATGTCCTCGCCCTTGAGATGCACAATCGGATAGAGGCTTTCGGAGGTAATATTTTCGTTAAGCAGGTCAAGTAATCCGTTTTTTGAAATAATTTTTTTGTCGTTGAAATTAATGGTCAGCCCCGTGTTCAAATAGCTGTAATTACGCAGCATGCTTTCGATAAATTCTTCTCGAAATTTATACGTGCCGAATATCTGTTCATCGGGAGAAAAGGCAATCCATGTGCCGTTCCGCTCGGAGGTTTGTTCCAACTCCTGTTCCCGAACCAGTTTTCCCCGTTCAAAGTATGCCTCCTTAACTGTGCCGTCGCGAAAGGAGCGCACCGAAAAGGCGGAAGAGAGGGCATTGACGGCTTTTGTGCCGACACCGTTCAATCCAACCGATTTCTGAAACGCTTTTGAGTCGTATTTTCCGCCGGTGTTCATCACCGACACGGCATCAATCATTTTTCCCTGAGGAATACCGCGCCCATAGTCTCGAACCGAAATGAGGGAATCGGTCAGCAATATATCAATCTGAGCGCCGAATTTCATCCGAAATTCATCAATGGAATTATCTATCACCTCTTTGAGCAGGACATAAATGCCGTCATCTGCAAAAGCGCCATCACCAAGTTTACCGATATACATACCCGGACGCAACCGGACATGCTCCAACCCTTCAAGCGTGATAATGTTGGCATCGGTATATTGTGATGAAGTGGAAGTTTTACTGTTTTTTTCTGACATATACAAAAATATGGGTCATTGGTTAGGGTACCAAAAAGCGATTGCAAAAATAACGTTTTTTTGTGAGGCGGCAACCCTTTTGTCTGCTTTTTTCAGTTTATAGTTTGTAGAGTTTAGTTATTAGTTATTGGCTACGCCGAGGGTTGTTTCGTGTATTGGCTACGCCGAACGCTGTTTCGTGGCTAAATTACTCTCCTAAGAGGTCGTTAAGGACGTTAAGGGGACAAACTGATGACTGAAAACAAACTGAAAACTGAAAACTAAACTCTACACTCTAATAACTACAAACTAAAAAAAGGTGTACCTTTGCAGTCTTTTCACAATGAAAATTCAAACAGCATGGTAACCGTTGAAACTATCAAAGCAGCATCCGAACGTAAGGATGCGCTGAGGAGGTATCTTTGACATTGATACAAAAAAAATACAGTTAGAAGAGGAAGAATTGCATACGCAAGCGCCCAATTTCTGGGAAAATCAGCAGACAGCTGAAGAACAGATGCGTAAGGTAAAGGAAATTAAGCGATGGATGGATGGCTTCGCAACGGTTGAGGAGGCTGTTGAAGAGTTGAATCTCGGCTATGAGTTCTGCAAAGAGGGCGCCATCAGCGAAGAGGAACTGGATGCACTCTATGCGCACACTATTGAGACACTCGAAGCGTTGGAACTGAAAAACATGCTTCAGGGCGAAGAGGACAAGCTGGGTGCGGCAGTGAAAATCGTTTCGGGAGCAGGTGGCACGGAAGCACAGGACTGGGCGCAGATGCTGATGCGGCTTTATCTGCGTTGGGCAGAGGCGCATCATTATAAAAGTGAAATAACTCACCAACTCAATGGCGACGAAGCCGGCATAAAAACCGTTACCATACAGATTGAAGGCGATTTTGCATACGGCTATCTCAAAAGCGAAAATGGCGTACACCGGCTGGTGCGCGTCTCGCCGTTCAATGCGCAGGGCAAACGGATGACATCATTTACATCGGTCTTTGTAACGCCACTGATTGACGACAGCATAGAGATTGAGATAAACAATGTTGGTCTGTCGTGGGATACGTTTCGGTCGAGTGGCGCAGGCGGACAAAATGTCAATAAGGTAGAGACAGGCGTACGCTTGCATTACCGGTTTAAGAATCCTGTTACCGGTGCCGACGATGAAATTGTCATCGAAAACACCGAAAGCCGTTCACAACTTGGCAATAAGGAAAATGCCCTGCGACTGTTAAAGTCGCAACTCTATGAGTTGGAACTCGAAAAACGCCGCATAGAAACGGCAAAGGTGGAGGCGGGTAAAAAGAAAATAGAATGGGGGTCTCAGATTCGTTCCTACGTGTTTGATGACCGTCGCGTAAAAGACCACCGTACCGGTTATCAGACATCTAACGTGCAGGCTGTTATGGACGGCAATATAGATGATTTTATAAAAGCCTTTCTGATGACATTTGGACAGGCAACCTCCATATAGTTAATTAACAGTCAGTTTTAATGAACAGTATGACAGAGCGCAGGAAAATAGTATTTATTGTCAACCCCAATTCCGGCACGGTGAATAAAAGTAACTGGATAGCGCTGGCAAGCAAACTGCTTGTCAATGAGTTTGATTTGGAGTTTAAATACGCCACATCTTACATACGTGTCGGAGAACTGGCGCGTTATGCTGTGAAAGACGGTGTTCACTGTGTCGTAGCTGTCGGAGGAGACGGAACGGTCAATGAGATTGCAAACGTATTACGGCATACCGAAACAGCTTTGGCAATACTGCCGCTTGGGTCAGGCAATGGTTTGGCGCGTGATTTGAGAATCTCAACGTTGTTGCCTTTCAAAGCGCTGGAAGCTATTCGGCGGCAAAAGAGTCTGCTTATTGATTATGGTACGGTGAATGACGTGCCGTTTTTCTGTACCTGCGGCATCGGCTTGGATGCGCTGGTGAGTAACCTGTTCGCCGAAAGCAAAAGACGCGGCTTTCTAAGTTATACGGCTATTGCCATTCGCGAATATTTTCGCTGCACCCCCATCGACTGTACCCTTACTTATGACGGACAAACGCATAAGAAACAAGCTGTTATCATCAATTGCGCCAACATCCGTCAATTCGGTTACAACGCCTATATTGCTCCGCAAGCCGATTTTCAGGACGGACTGATGAATGTAACGATTCTGAAACCTTTCGGACTGCTTATGGCGGTGCATCTGGCGTGGAAACTGTTCACTAAAACCATTGACACAAGCCGCTACGCTGAGACTTTCACCTGTCGGGAACTGCGAGTAGAGATGCCGTCCGAAACCTATTTTCATTATGACGGCGAACCAACTTCTATGCCGTCCGTGATTGACATAAAAATTATTCCACGGGGCTTGCGGGTAATTGTCCCGTGAATGGCGCTTTGAGCCAAGAATCAGAAAACGCAGGCGGACATCCCCCGCAAGATATGCGTAATTCACAAAAAACGCCTTTGAGAAGTAAGCACTTTTCAGACAAAAAAATGGGGCTGTCTCTTTTGAAACAGCCCCAATTTTATTACTTTATATTGCTGTCCGCTAAACTTAAAAAGCGCACAAAACACCTGTCCGAGATGCCGATAAAACGTCATTTCGGATTTGTTTTTGAAAAAGTAAGCCCCCCTACTCAAAATTGATAGCAAATTGGACGATTT
>JAISXJ010000197.1 GCA_031270565.1 Prevotellaceae bacterium | reverse complement strand
TCTGACAAACATTGAGTACAAAGATACGCCGGGTCACCCAATTTTCAAAACCTATTATTGAATATCAGATCGTTATAACAAAAATTCTGGATGCTTCTAAAAACCGAGGAAAACAGGAGGGCGTTGCCCTGTGCTGTTCGACGGCAGGCTTTCAGCCCTGCGCTCCGTAAAAAAAAACTTTTTTCATTGTGTGCGCTTGGATATAGCGCCTCAAAAAAAGAATTAACCTTATTTGGCTTTAACGGCGAAATAAGGGAAAAAGCGTTATCTTTGCAAAAATGTTTTGAATATGGAAACAAAGGAAATCAGCAGACCGGTCAGAAATAAAATTTCGTTTATTTCGTATATGATACTTGAATTTGCAGAAGCGTTTAAGATGAATAAACCTGCAGCGTATCAATATCTCAAGCAATATGGCGGATTAGATTTTCTGTTCAATCACTGGTGGGCAATGCATACTGACGACCGTTATTATGGGTTGCGCGATTTGTATGAAGTTTGTCGTAAAAATGGAGGTCTGCGATGAAAGTATATCAAAAAATCCCTGATGGAAATCTATAAAATGTTGAAGCAGGAGTTGGAAAATAATTCGTAGAAAAGAGTTGTCTTCCCATAAAAAACTGGGGCTGTCTCTTTTGAGACAGCCCCAGTTCGTTTATTGTACAATCAGTTTTAATCTTTTACCGCCCGTAATTTCCAGTATATATATTCCCGGCGCTACATTTAACCTTACCGGTGTCAACTGAGCTGTTGTATAGACTTCCTTCACTGTTTTTCCCGAAAGGTCATAAAGGCGAATGGTATGTCCTGTTTGCCGCGGCTCTTTGATTTCCACCTGTACGGTTTCGTTTCTTTTCACCGGATTTGGATAGATGCTCCAGCCGTTTTCATCCTGAACCGGCGCTATTCCAACCACCGTAATGCAATCGCTAACTCCTTCGGAGTAAACAATCCCCCCGTAATCAAGGAAAGACGTTTTTACGGTGTAACAAACGTTTCCCGAAGGAGGATTTTCATCGGTAAAATTGTTTAATATGATAGCAATATCCTCTCCCTGCTCTTCCTTCAAAAGACTGATAGTGTCGTTGCAGTAAATTCTGTATCCCAAAATGCGCCGTGCAAGCTCAGGTGAAACCGGAACAGAATCTTTGGATAAAGTGGCGCGGATGCAGTAAAGTTCGTAGAGATAATCTTCCCCGTCTTCCGAAACTTTCCGCCAGGTTTGGCCGCCGTTTTCCGAATACAGGTTGCCCCTGCCGTCTATTTTTTCAAGAAAAGCGGGGACATAGCCGATTGGAGAGGCCACTATTTTATAATAACCTCCCGAACCTATGGGCCATTCATCAGGGTCGGCGTCCGTTACTTCAACCCCGTAATAGAGCGGTTTCGTTGCGTCAATCCGGACAGGTTTTGCCAGTTGAACGGTATTCCATTTGAGTTTTGGATTAACAATTGTATCGGAAACCAAACGTTCTCCCCCCTGCGAAGCAAACCAACGGAATTGAGCCGGCTTTGCCGATGAGGGTAAATCTTCATTCTTCGACTGCCAAAACGAAATCGACGTGAGGTAATATCCATCATAATCGCTCAAATCTTCCGCCGGATACATATTGGCGGCAATATAAGGATATTTATCGTTGCCCAGAGTGCCGAAAGCGTCGTCTTCAATCATATAACGCAGGGAAACCGTGCCGAAAGGATCCGACCAGTTGATATGCACTTTGCCGTTTTCTGCCTGCCGCGCCGACACCGTCAATGGTTTCTGTACGGAAACGCGGTTAGCGCCGTCGGTCAGTTCCACATTGTCAATAATCCAGTTAACGCCCGAAGCGCCGGTTCCGAAACACCGAAAACGGAAACGAACATTATCCTTGCCCGCATATTCGCTCACCTCGTAATACCGGCTGAAAAAAGGACCCATCGGAACGGTGTCCGCCGATACCGTCGCCACCACGTGCCACGTTTCGCCGTCGTATATCTCCGCCGCCAATTTTTCGGGCGTGGACGAACCCGTACCGCCAAACTCAAAAGCTAAGAATAAATCGTCAACTTCCCGCAAATCAAAGAAAGGCGAGTTAAGCGTTTCGCTGTATTCGCCCGACATCGGGGCGACGAATCCTGCCGAATGGGGCGGACGTCCCGACCGGTTGACTTGCCACGCCTCGCTGAACGGAACCGTATGGGCGGAAACATCCCATCCGCCCGTGCTTAGCGGGATTTCGTCCTGAACGGTCTGGTCAAACTGCATCCCGCCCGTTTGATAATTATCAAACGGCTCATAAAACAGGACTGTTTTCCGGCTCATGGTAAGGACTACGGTTTTGCCGACCGATTCTTCCTGCTCGCCGCCCACGTCATACACCGCCTTGACGGTATATTGATAGGTACCGTCGGCTACTCCGGTGAAAGTACGTGTGAATATTGAGGCGTCGACCGTATCAATCGGCGTCTCGCCTTCATAAATATGATAGGCAACTGTTGGGAGCGTGGGCTCTTCCGTCGTTTCGGGAGCCTCCCAGCTCAATTCCACCGTTCCATATTTGGGTGCGTTCGCGCTGACGCTCTGTACAGGAAACAAGCCGCCGGAAATTTCCGGTATTTTGGCATAAAAACCGACTACTTTGTTGTTTTTCAAACCGAAACCGGTAATATTTCTGCCGTCGGCAGAGATACCGCTTGCCACTAAAAGGGAATCAAGCTGAATAGCTATATTTTGGCTCTCCAGAAAACTTTCCAGCGAAATAATTCCTGTCGTACGGGAATAAATAAAGGCTTTGCGTCTTTCTCCGACAAGCAGAGTGTTATTGCCCCAGTAGCCCACCACAATGCCGTTGTCGGAAACAGCCAGAGGCGTTGAAACTTTCGTACCCTCATCAAATTTAGTCAATGTATTTGTTGTTATCGTATATAAAGCGGCTTTCAGGTTGTTTGGGAAAACAGCATATTTCCCATTATGACTGATAGCTGCCACAGGGTTGCCCTCTACATTGGCTATACGTGTTTTCACTCCGTTTATCCAAAGCGTCGTATACGGACGCCCGTTACTGGTTTCCTGCCCGCCTATTACCTGTCCGTCGCCGGAAACAGCGCTCGCTACCGAATTATTGTTAACGCTCACCGTCCCGTGCGCTATTAAAGGATGATACACAACCGCGTCGGGATTGTTCACATCCCAGTAACCGGCGGAATAAAACTGAGCCTGACTGCCGGGCGTTTGACCGCCAACAATGATATTCCCATTGTCGGAAATGCCGTACACCTTGCTTCCGAAGCCGTAAAAAAGCGGCATTGTATTAATCATTGGCAAAAAAGTCCATGTCTGCTGCGGCGAAGTGTAATCCCTGAAAGCGGCGGTTATTATGGGAAGTTGTATTGTGCTGCCGTCGTCGGAATCTATGTAGTGAGTATCCACCATGCGCGTAGCATCGGGCGCTGCGCCTGCCACCCGTCCCGTATTGGATATGGCAAAACCGGTAGAACCCACTCCGTCCATATTTGCAAAAGTTTCATCCCATTCTACCAACCCTCTCGAGTTCCAGACAAAGGTGTGATGTCCTGCGCTTGATGACCCTAAACCGACCTGTCCAACTACATAACGTCCGTCGGACGAAATACTGTGGGGATAAATACCATCGTTGTTACTCTCAATAATCGTAACCTGTCCCTGTATTGTCAGGGAAACAAAGAAAAAGAAAATTGCTGATAATAAATGTTTCATGATTTTTGTATAAGTTAATATTGTATTAAAAAGAGAAAATTACTGCCGTTATTGCGAACAGAGCATGTAACAATAACGGCAGTAAAATCTTATTCAGATATTTTTATTGACCGTTTTATTTTTGCAGAACAACTTTGTAAGTCGATGTTGATTGACTGTTTTCAATCAACACAAAATACAAACCATCCGCATCACTCAAACGAATAGCAGATTGCCTGTCAACAGAGCGAAGGATAGCGCGAACGCTGCCGGTAATATCTACTATTTTAATAAGAGAACCCGGTTCGGAAACCACCGTGATGTCTCCCTGCGTTACTGTGGGATAGACACCATTTACATTTTCGATTGCCTGAAGACCGGTGCCTTGCGATGTGGTAAATTTCCAGTCGCTTATGCCATTGTAAGTTGCAACAACATTATTAGGAACGTTTACCGTGTATTCCGTATTCGGAAGCAAGGGATCGGCATGTGAAATAACCAGTTTCTTCGGATTTTCGGCGTCAATCGCGTAAGTAACGCCACTCAGCGCTGCTCCTCCGGTCGGTGTAATGGAAATTTCACCCGGATTCCATCCGTTAATATTAAAATTCTTGTTAAATTCTATCGAAATTTCCGTATTTATAGGCACTGTCTGGGCATCGTTTGCCGGTACATACGTTTCGGCAGCAAGTGGCTTGAATGTTGTAAACGACCAGCGGATTTCCTCATCGTATCCGACAATAGCGCCGGCGGGAACAACTACCGTACAAAGCGTGTTTTCCGTGAACGGAGTAAGACCGGCAGTACTGATAGTTACCCTGTTAGCACGAATTCCGGCGCCAATCGTTGCTGTTACAGAATTGCCGTTTACCGTAATTCCTGCCAGCGTGCTTGACGGGTCTACCGATTGATTGAGTTCAAACCGAATTGCGGTACTTAATTCAACATCAATTGCATCCTTTGCAGGATAATAAGTAGAAACAGCAATACCCGCTGTATTGACGCGAATCAGCAAATTGTAACCGGCAGTACTTGATAATATGCCTTCGTCATCCCTGTTTACTGAGCCATATCCTACTGAATAATAAACATAATTGTTATCCACCTCGGCTCCAACACCAATGTAAGTAACTGATCGAACGGTAAAAATATAAGAACCTGCGGATAAAGCCTGATCAACCGGATATGTTATAAAAGTTGCTGCTCCGCCGTTGGCAGGCATTGTTGCGTTGTCCGGACGGTTAAGCGTTTCTGAAATATAAACAGGCGTTGCGTTTAAAACGCCGTCCGCATCCAGGGCATAAATCACTAATTGAAATTCCGTAGTGGTTGGAGTCTGGCTGGCTTTTCCCCATCCTATGGAAATAGATTCAATCTTATCGTCCACTGTTAATGTAAATTTGTTTCCCAGGTCGGCCTGTCTATTGCTCATAGCATCTTCTACTTGACCTTTGTCCACTGCAAATACTTTAGGCGTAACCGCAAACGTATTTGAAGTTGCCTCATTGTCTGCTACATTATTGTCAGCGGGTAAAGTGTATTGAAGTTGATAGTCTCCAAACGATAGCGGGGCAAAAGCCGGTGAGAAGGAAGTAATCGCCGCCGTTTCCAGCGTTCCTAAAGCCGGAATGTTGGCAGTTGCCGTGTAACCGGTAGCAGTTGCCGTTACGGTAGTGGCAGCAACTGTAGCACCTCCAAAGTTTTGTACCGAAGCGTTTAAAACCTGACCGGCGTGCCTCTTCGGAATCTGGGAAGGAACGTTTTGAGAGGTACTTATGGCTAAATCGGTAACCGTAGTATTCAACACAGCAACATTGTAGAATACAGCTGCAAAATCTCCAAGGTCTGCTATTCCCCGAAAACGAATTCTAATTTCCTGACCTGCATAGGCGCTTATATCTGTACTTAAAGACGCTATTGCAGTGGTTGCAATGTTATGATTGGGCAAACTTGCAAGTATATCGGTAGTACTTGTTGACCATACCCAAGCATCAGCCACTTTCGTAGCAACTTCCACATAAATTTCCAAGGGCACGGAATTGCCCACGTCAGCAACTTTAATTTCCTGAATCTTGTAGTGCAGAGACTCACCTGCCGCAAGCGTAAATGCCGGACTTACTAATGAAAATGTACCAGATGGAAGACCGGTTCCATCCAAAAAAATAAATGAACTTTCCGGCTTTACTATGCCGCTGTAATTAAAATTTGCTTTCGATTTCCAAGCGCTATTACTCAAAAAACCGCCTGTTCCCGTAACATACCATTCATCATCAGACGCCGCACTTTCTGTACGAATAGCCGGCCTCCCTGATGAGAAATCCTGAAGCCAACCGGCAGCGAATGCCGAAGCGCTAAAAAGAAGCGCAAATAAACTAAAATAAATTTTTTTCATAAGACATAAAATAATTAAGAGTTAAACAATTAAATAATAAGAAACAATATACTTTTAAAATCATTGTATCGTTAAACATAACCCGTTGTCGGAATTAAATAAGCGCATAAATATGTGCAAAAGTAGCGGGTTATATATGTATATAGCAAGGAAGCGCAAAGAAACCTCGCGCTGTTAACTGTCAAATGGAAAAAATCTGAGAAATTGTTAACTCCTTGAGTACAAGGAGTTAAGGCAAATGCGGGGGGGGGCTTTCGTAATACACTTTTAGACAGTCTGTTCAACTGTCTTAGATGTAAAAATAGCAAACAAAATCCTCTTGCTGCAATCATCTTTTGTGGTTGATATTTCTTATTGCAAATGTTGACGACATCTGATGAAAATATCGCAACAAAGATAATGTATTTTTTTGTATTGTGCAAAAATGCTACTTTTTTTGCAGGAAAAGACAAAAGTTATCAGTTTTTTTTGTGAATAAAGTTTAGTTATTCGTGAATAACGCATAGTGAATAATTGAGAATTGAGAATTGAGAATTGAGAATTGAGAATTGAGAATTGAAAATTGAGAATTGAAAATTGAGAATTGAGAATTGAGAAACCCTCGGCGTTAGCCAATTGAGAATTGACAGCCTTTGCGCCCTTTGCGAAAAAATCTTTGTGCTCTTTGCGGTTAATTATTTTTACCGCAAAGACGCAAGGAAGACGCAAAGAACGCAAAGAAGCGAAAAACTGACAACTGAAAACTGACAACTAAACTCTAAACTCTACAAACTAAAAACTAAAAAAACTACACTCTGACAACTGAAAACTGACAACTGAAAACTTTTATGTACTTTTGCAGCAATTTTTATGGAGGAAAAACGTTCTATAAGGAACTTGTAGAATCCGTTGCAGTAATGAATATAAAGAAAAGTTTCCCCATTGTGCTGTTGCCCGTTATGTTTATGCTGACCGTGCCGTCATCGGCACAGAGGTATAAAACATACTATTTGGAGCTTGGTATTCTTGGTGGCGGCTCTTACTATCTGGGCGATGTTAATAATACGCTGTTAAACAATATGCTGACAACTGCCGGCGCTTTTTTCAAGTACCGTTTTAACAATCGCTGGGAGTTAAAGTTTCAGGTTTCGGGCGGACAGACAGGCATTGCTGTTTTCGATGAGAGTATGCGCCGCACAACCTTTGTGGACGGTGCGGTTATAGGAGAATTTAATTTTTTCAATTACGGAGCAACACCCTTTAACCCACATACTTACAATATTACGCCGTATATCTTTGCAGGGTTGGGTTTTTCAACCTTTCATTTGGATGTGGGAGGAGTGGTGCCTTTTGGCGTGGGCGTGAAGTGGCGAATCGCACAGCGATTTAATCTTGGCGCTTACTGGTCATCTCAAAAGGTGATTTGGAATGATAATTTTGACGGAATAGATAACCCGTTAGGGCTTAATCAGGGCGGTTGGAACAACACCGACTGGTATTCCACTGTTGCGATGTATTTTTCCGTTGATTTGTGGGAGCGTTGTGCGCCGTGTGCCGGACCTCCCAAACACGTTTATAATCGTTGACAATTTTATTGCGTAACACATTGGTATCGTACAAAGAACAAATAGCGAAAGAAGCGTTGCCCGCTCACATAGCCATCATCATGGACGGTAATGGACGATGGGCAAAACATCGCGGACTTGACCGTCTGGTGGGGCATCACCGTGGCGTGCAGTCGGTGCGGTCGGTAACGGAAGCTGCTACCGAGCTGGGTATTCGCTACTTGACGCTTTATACATTTTCCACCGAAAACTGGAACCGTCCCCAAAACGAAATAGACGGGCTGATGGAGCTGTTAGTGGACAGTATCGAAAAGGAAACGCCTACATTTCAGCGAAATAATATTCGATTTGATGTTATTGGAGATATAGCGCGTATGCCTGTTCTAACGGCGCAAAAACTGCGTAAATGTATCAGCGATACAGGCGGTAATACCGGTTTAACGCTGATTTTGGCTTTGAGTTACTCTTCGCGCTGGGAAATAGTTCAGGCAGCCAAACGGATTGTTGACAGGGCATTGTCTTCAGAAGAGATTGATGAACAGGTTTTTGCCTCCTTTCTGGAGACAGAACGCTTTCCCGATCCCGATTTGCTGATACGTACCAGTGGGGAGGTGCGTGTGAGCAATTTTTTGCTCTGGCAAATAGCCTACTCCGAACTCTATTTTACCGATACGCTCTGGCCTGATTTCAGAGAAGCGGAGTTTTATAAAGCGATTGTCAGTTACCAGCAACGCGAACGCCGGTTTGGAAAGACCAGTGAACAGTTATAAAGGTTATATATTTTTACTATTTTGCCTCTTTTGAGGATTGATTTGTATATGAATAAACTCAATTTTTTGCCTCTATTGTCGATAATGTGCATCGCGCTGTTACCGTTGAAAATCGTGGCGCAGCCAATCGACACCGTTGCTCCGCTGCCTGACATCAGTTATTCGGGCACGCCGCGTGAGCGTGTTATCGCCGGCATACGTGTATCCGGCTCAGACTTCTACGAAGATTATGTCCTTATCGGATTTTCGGGCTTGTCTGTAGGGCAAACAATCTCCATTCCGGGTACGGAGATAACCTCAGCGGTAACGAAATTTTGGAAACAGGGCTATTTTTCGGAGGTAAAAATATTGCTTGATCAGATGACCAGCGACAGCGTGTGGCTGCATATCGCTCTGAAACAGCGTCCGCGCATATCTCAAATCAACTATTACGGGATGAAAAAATCGGATCAGGAAGATTTGGAGCCGAAGATAGGACTTTCAAAAGGCGCACAACTCACCCCCGACCTTATTGACCGTACAAAAATACTGGTCAAAAAACATTTTTCCGAAAAAGGCTACGACAATTGTTCCGTATTTATCTACGAAAAAAACGACCCGACCACGCCCGGCAGCGTTATTCTGGACGTTACCATTGATAAAAAAATGAAAGTGAAAGTTCGCAATATTATTGTGAATGGCAACAACGCCCTGTCGCTGAATCAGATAGACCGTGCTATGAAAGGAACTCACCGTTCGGGTTATTTGCTAAACATTTTCAAAAGCAAGAAATTTATTGCATCGAAATATGCCGAAGATAAAGGTCTGATTGTTGCCAAATACAACGAGGTGGGTTATCGCGATGCGCAACTCGTCTCCGACAGCGTGGCGCGTATCAGTGAAGAGCACGTAGATATTTTCCTGACCGTTGACGAGGGGAAAAAATACTACTTTGGTAACATCGCCTGGAGTGGCAATACCATCTATCCGAGCGGAACGCTGGATAATTTTCTTAATATCGCCAAAGGCGACGTTTATAATCTGAAATTGCTTGAAAAACGTCTGTTTCAGGACGAAGACGCCGTGTCGTCGCTTTACAAGGACAACGGCTACCTCTTTTTCAATATTGACCCCGTAGAAACCACCATTAACGGCGACAGTATCAACTTTGAGATGCGTATGTACGAGGGCAAACCGGCAACCATCAATCAGGTCATTATCAATGGTAATGATCGGGTTTATGAACACGTTGTGCGTCGGGAATTGCGGACACGTCCGGGAGCGCTTTACAGTCAAAGCGACCTGGTGCGTTCTCTGCGCGATTTGGCGCAGATGAAACTTTTTAACGAAGAAACACTCTATTCTGGCGTTGATATTCAACCCAATCAGGAGGACGGTACTGTGGATATTGTCTATAACCTTGAAACCAAATCAAGCGACCAGTTCGAGTTCTCGGCAGGCTGGGGACAGCAAGGTATTGTACTCTCTGTCGGTATCAAATTTACCAATTTTGCCATTCAAAATCTTTTCCGCAAGGAAATGTATCGCATTGTTCCGCAGGGCGAAGGACAGACATTCAGCGTACGTGCGCAGGCAAACGGCAAAAACTACCAAAACTACAGCCTTTCGTTTTTCGAGCCATGGCTGGGAGGCAAACGCCCCAACTCGCTTTCGGTAAGCGCCTATTACGCCATTCAAACAGGTATAAGTAAACGTTATCAGGATGCCTACCTGACAAATTACAACAACTATTACTACAACAATTATTACGGCAACAACAACTATTACTCCTACACGCCTGAATACGACAGTGGTACGCGAATGCAAACACTTGGATTTTCCGCAGGGATAGGTACACGCCTGAAGTGGCCGGACGACTATTTTACGCTCTACACGGAATTATCTTTTCAACACTACGATCTAAAGAATTGGTACAAATACTATTTCGGCTTCTCCGATGGCGTGGCAAACAATTTGGCGCTGGGTGTAACTCTGGGACGCAGTTCAATTGATAATCCGATTTACACGCGCAGCGGCTCAACATTCGCACTCTCAGCAAGCGCTACATTGCCCTATTCGCTCTTTGATAATGTTGACTATTCGACAGCTACCGATGAGCAGAAATATCGTTGGGTGGAATATTACAAGGTGAAATTCAATGCCAAGATGTTTACGCCGCTTTCCAAAAACGAAAAACTGGTGCTGATGACCCGCGTGGAATACGGTTTTGTCGGCTATTACAACAAGAATAAACGCTCTCCGTTTGAAAAATTCAATGTTGGTGGCGACGGCATGTCAAGCTACACCACTGCCGGAACGGAAGTGGTGGGATTGCGCGGCTATCTGTCCAACTCTTTAACCCCGATAGACAAAAACGGCAATTACAACGGCAATCTCTACACACGTCTGTCGGTGGAACTGCGTTACCCCGTTCTGATGCAACAGTCAACCATGATTTGGGCGCTGGCATTTCTGGAGGCGGGCAACTGCTGGGATGAATTTTCAAAATTTAATCCGTTCGACCTGAAACGTTCGGCGGGTGTGGGCGTGCGTGTATTTCTGCCGATGTTCGGGCTGCTGGGCGTGGACTGGGGTTACGGCTTCGACGCCATTAACGGTGTACGCACATCAAGCGGCAGCCAGTTTGCTTTTATTCTCGGACAGGAATTTTAGAAACAGACCATTCTTTTAGTTATCACATATAAATAACCTGCTGTTATGAAAAAATTTTTAATTGCTTTGGTCGCTGTGGCGGCTTTGACGGGTACCGCAAATGCCCAAAAATTTGCACTGGTGGATATGGAATATATCCTGAAAGCCATTCCCGCTTACGAATCGGCAAACGAACAGTTGAACCTGCTTTCCACCAAATGGCAAAAAGAAATAGAGATTAAATTGACGGAAGTACAGACCATGTACAAAAACTATCAGACAGAACTGGTCTTCCTTTCCGCCGAGATGAAGAAAAATCGCGAAGATGACATTCTTGCCAGAGAAAAAGAAGCCAATGACTTGAAACGGAAATATTTTGGCGCCGAGGGCGAGTTGTTTCAGAAACGCGAAAGCCTGATTAAACCTATTCAGGAGGAGATTTACAATGCCATTCAAACTGTCTCTAACAGAGAGAATTACCAAATGATTCTGGACAAAACATCCACAGCGGGACTGATTTTTGCAAGTCCAAAAATTGACATTAGCGAGCTGATACTCTCCGAACTTGGATATTCAAAATAAAGGCGTATCTTTGTCCGCTTGTTTTGACAATAGGGAACTTCAAAAAATTGCTTTTTCTGTGTTACGCTCTTTCGGTAAAATGCTCATTTACGTTAGTAAACTCCGCTTTTACCTCAATGGCAAGCCTTGAAAAATCTAATTTTTAGAAGCCCCCAATAAATAATCACAAAAAACCATAATGTATAAAGACATGAAAAAAGCCATTCTTTTGTTTTCCATTATCGCATTGCCGTTAACTGTATCGGCTCAGGAGTTGAAATTTGGGTATATCAGCGCTCAGGAGGTAATGATGGAGATGCCCGAAATTAACGCTATTGAAAAGGAAATAGCCGACTTTAACGCTCAGAATACCAAATATATGCAGGATATGCAGAAAGAGATTGAGGATAAGGCGGCAAAGTATGAAAAAGAGAGAGCCACCCTGTCGGAATCTATCCGTAAGGTGCAGGAGGAGGATTTGCAAATTCTTTACCAGCGCTATCAAAATGCGCAGCAGACGCTTTACACCGAAATGCAGGACAAACAAGCAAAACTGCTTCAGCCTGTGCAGGAACGGCTGAAGAAAGCCATTGAGGCTGTCGGAAAAAAGAATAACTTCTTCTTCGTTTTCAATCTTGACGAGGGTGGCGTCGTTTACAAATCTGAAAAAGCTATCGACATTACGGCTCTGGTAAAAAAAGAGCTGGGGATTCTTTGATTGTTCCAAATTGTTTTCATATATCAAGGCGTTGTCGTTTGCGACAGCGCTTTTTTTGAAATTTCCACAGAAACATTCAGCTATGGTTGAACCTTTCGACACCGGTTTTGATAATAACCTGTACGCAACAGCTCCGGAGGATGCCGAAGAGCTTTTTGAACATCGCCGTTTTGTGGTGGACAAAGGGCAGTCGTTGCTGCGTATTGACAAGTATCTGGTCAACTGTCTGCCGGATACGTCGCGCAACCGTATTCAGGAGGCTGCCGATGCCGGATATATTCGTGTGAATGGGAAGGCGGTAAAATCGAATTACAAGGTCAAACCTCATGATGTAATCGCCATTTTGCTCGACCATCCGCCTGTTGACTATACCATTGTTGCTGAAGATATCCCACTGAATATTGTTTATGAAGATGCCGATATTATTGTCCTAAACAAGCAGGCGGGATTAGTGGTTCATCCGGGAATAGGCAATGCGCACGGGACGCTGCTCAGCGCTCTGGCGTGGCATCTGAAAGATAATCCCGATTTTGACGCCAACAATCCACATATCGGCTTGGTACATCGCATCGACAAGGAGACGTCAGGACTGCTGCTTATTGCCAAGAATGAGGCTGCCAAGGCACATCTGGGATTGCAGTTCTTTGAGAAAACCACCGACAGAACCTACAATGCACTTGTTTGGGGTGTATTGAAAACAGACAGCGGTGTTATCAGAGGCGATTTAGCCCGCGACCCAAAAGACCGCATGCGGTTTACCGTTTTTCCGGAGGGGGAAAATCCGTATGCTAAGCATGCCATTACCCATTATCGCGTGCTGGAACGTTTTGCATACGTTACGCTGGTTGAGTGCCGTTTGGAGACGGGACGCACGCACCAGATTCGCGTCCACATGCAACACATCGGACATCCGCTGTTCAATGATGCGCGTTATGGCGGAAATGAAATCGTGAAAGGCAATCTGTTTGCAAAATATAAACAGTTTGTTCAAAACTGTTTCGATGTCTGTCCCAGACAGGCATTGCATGCCAAAACGCTCGGCTTCACGCATCCCGCCAACGGCGAGAGGATGCTTTTCTCTTCTGACCTTCCCGATGACTTCGCAACACTCATTGAACGTTGGAGAAGGTACACGCCTTTTTTTAGTTTGTAGTTATTAGAGTTTAGAGTGTAGTTGAAGAATGAATAAACGCCGTCAGGCGTTCTTACCCCACAAGGCACGCAAAAATATTTTCACTACTAACTACACTCTAGTAACTAAAAACTAAAAAAGCCCCCATCACTGGAGGCTTTTTGTTTGCTTTGGCAGTCGCTTTTATTCCGCCACGCAGCGAACACTAAAGCCGTACGACCGAGAGAAGTTGTTGCCCGTGCCCTGGTCAACGCTGTTGAGGCCCAGGTAGTGACCGTTGTAGCTACCATCAGCAGTAGAGCTCCAGTAGTAGCCGTAGATGCCACGGAAGTTCAACGAGCCATTACTGGTGCTCCGGAGGCCGGCAGTGGGCAAAAACAATGCGTCGCCAATCTGCGTACCGGTATAGTAGTTGCCAGAACCGCTCGTCCAGTCTGTGCCTACCTTTGTGATAGCGTTATTAGAGGTATTTATCACAGCAGCCCATTCCTCGATAGTGGGAACCCGCCAACCGGGAGGACAGGGATTTTGGGTAACCATGTCCCAGTCACCACTTCCTGAAACAGAGTTATTCCAGCCTGGAACTTCGCCCGTGTTAGACAGATTGTCTGCCTGTGACAATGCCTCAGTTCCAATGCCGAACTGGTACATCGCCCCGTGAATCTCCGCCGCAGGCGTAAACGGGTCTGCCCCTTCATTAGCGCCAAGATTGTGACACATGAA
>JAISXJ010000169.1 GCA_031270565.1 Prevotellaceae bacterium | reverse complement strand
GGAAATTTGGCTTTGTTAAAACCGATGTTATAGGCTTCAAAAATGGAGAATCTGTTGTTTTCGTTATAAATATGAATTAACTCATATTCAATACCTATTGTTGTCTTGATATTATCTAATAATTTAGACGGCAATGTTTGCTTTGGGGAACAGATAATAATAGAAATCATTTTATATTGATTTTACGATGTGTTTAAGAACGGGGCAAAGGTTTTTCGCAAGTGGCGCAATAAAGAACGGCGGCAACCCTCCAAATTCCGGAAGATTGCCGTTATAATATGTGTACAGTGAACTGACGCAAAGAAACTTCGCGCTGTTAACTGTCAAATAGAAAAAATCAGAGAATTTGTTAATCCCTTGAATACAAGGAGTTAAGCTAAATACAGGGGGGGCTTTTGTAACGAGCTTACTTTTAGCCGATTGAACCGTCTAATCTGAAAAAATGGTGAATATAGAATCCCAGATGTAAGCATCGTTTTTGTATTGATTTTAGATGTGTCTAAGAACGGGGCAAAGATAATACTTTTTTTAGTTATTAGTTATTAGTTATTAGAGTGTAGTTTTTAGTGAAAAATATTTTTGCGTGCTTTTATTTCTCTGTGTCTCTCTGTGTGTTCTCTGTATAACTCCGTGCAATAATAAAAACTTGGCAACTCTCGCTGCTGAATTTCACAGAGAAGCACAGAGATTTGTCCCTGCGGAACAGTATTTTTCATTATTCATTTCTTAATTTCTTAATTTCTTCATTTCTTCGTTATTCATTCTTTCATTCTTCACTAATAACTACACTCTAATAACTAAAAAAGGTGTATCTTTGTGCCGGATTTCAGTCATTGATACAATTAGTCATTTTTTTATATCTTTATGAATAGCCTAAAAAAACGTTCTCCATGGGCATGGATTCCTACACTTTACTTCGGAGAGGGACTGCCTTACGTTGCCGTTACTGTCGTTTCGGTGATTCTTTATAAACGTCTCGGCGTATCAAACAGTGATATTACACTTTATACCAGCTGGCTCTATTTGCCCTGGGTTATCAAGCCGTTGTGGAGTCCGTTTGTGGATATTTTCAAGACAAAACGCTGGTGGATTATCACGATGCAGCTACTCATCGGCGCGGGCTTGGCTGGGGTGGCATTCACTATCCCCGTGCCATTCTTTTTTCAGGCAACCCTTGCTTTTTTCTGCCTGATGGCGTTCAGTTCCGCCACGCACGACATCGCAGCCGACGGGTTTTATATGTTATCCCTCGACGCCAGTCATCAGGCGCTTTATATTGGCGTGCGCAATACTTTCTATCGCGTGGCAACCATCACAGGGCAGGGCGTGCTGATTATTTTCGCAGGATTGCTTGAAAGTTCCTCTGGGCTGGAACCGTTGCATATCACGGTGAGCGCCGCTCCCGACTGCGCCCCCTCAGCCGTGCAGTTTAGCGGCGAGAACAGTATCCCGAAAGAGGGAGAGTTGGCTTTTTTTACCGATTATCAAAATGTCAAAATAAGTACGCAACTCCTTGACAAAGACAGCGCAAAAGCTCTTATCGACAAGGTCAGACTGTGGAATATTGAGAACAGTTTTCTCCCAGCCGAACAGACGGTAGCCGACAAAACCTCAACAGGCAGCCCTACAACAGTCTGGCATGACCATGTTTCTCAACCGTTAGGCACGTGGATTAAGCGCACGTTTGGCGAGGATCGCCAAAGAATTATCAACAATCAGGCAGGCAACGTTGGCGTGGTGGAAGTTAGACTGTCGAACAAGCCCGATGAGGGCGATGAGGTTGTACTTAACACGACCATGAGTTCAGGCGATAAAAGTATTTCAATGGTTGTGGGTGACAGGCTTACCTTTCATGCCGGCAACTGGGACAAACCCGCGTATCTGGCATTTCAACTTGACCCGAAACTTGATATTGCCTCCACCGCCGAGTATCGGGGAACATCAGGGAATGTGCCTTTTGCGTGGTCAATCACCTTTTTTGTGCTGGCTGGGCTGTTTCTCCTGTTCTTTCTGTATCACAGAATGGTCTTACCGCGCCACGAACTGGTGTCGCGCGTAACGGTAACGGCAAAGGATGTCTTCAAAGAGTTTGGGCATACGTTTAAAACCTTTTTCAAGAAGCCGCAGGCAGGCGCCGCCATCTTCTTTATGCTAACCTACCGCTTTTCGGAAGCACAATTGCTGAAACTGATTTATCCTTTTCTGCTGGATTCCAAAGATATTGGCGGACTTGGATTGACCACAGGAGAGGTCGGTTTCGTTTACGGCACAATAGGAACGATTGGTCTGATTGTCGGAGGCATTATCGGAGGTATTGTCGCTTCGCGCGGCGGGTTGAAAAAGTGGTTGCTGCCAATGACCCTGAGCATGCTGCTGACATGTCTGACCTTTGTCTATCTAAGTTATTTCCAAACGGAAAACCTGCTTTTGATTAATATCGCCGTCCTGATAGAACAGTTTGGTTATGGGTTTGGCTTTACTGCCTATATGCTCTATCTGATGTACTATGCCGACGGCGAACATAAAACATCCCACTACGCCATCTGTACGGGATTTATGGCGCTTGGAATGATGGTACCCGGTATGTTTGCAGGTTGGCTTGAGGAACTGCTCGGCTATCAGCATTTCTTTGTCTGGGTAATGATTTGCGGCATCGTGCCTGTTGTGGCAGCTTTATTGCTAAAAATTGATCCGAATTACGGCAAAAAAAGCCGGTAGAGATAAACGATTTCAAAATAATATTTTTCCATTATGCTGGTAAAAACTTTTGGTGCAGCCGTTCAAGGCATTTCGGCAACGCTAATTACCATAGAGGTAAATATTTCTGCCGGAATAAAGTTTTTTTTGGTGGGGTTGCCCGACAACGCTGTCAAGGAGAGCCACGAGCGCATCTTTTCGGCATTACAATATAACACTATTAATGTGCCTCGCAAACAGGTGATTATAAACATGGCGCCTGCCGACATTCGCAAAGAGGGTTCTGCCTACGATTTGCCATTAGCCATCGGCATGCTGGCTGCTAACGGAACAATCGCCAGCGAACACATCGGCAACTACCTGATGATGGGCGAACTTTCCCTTGACGGAACGCTCAAACCCATAAAGGGCGTATTGCCGATAGCCATTTTAGCCCGCGAAAAAGGTTTTAAAGGGTTTATTCTTCCCAAAGAAAATGTCCGTGAGGCAGGCGTGGTGAACAATCTGGAGGTTTATGGTGTGGAAAATATTACGGAGGTGATAAAGTTTTTCAACCATGAAATAACACTTGAGCCGACGGTGGTGGACACACGGGAAGAGTTTGCTTCCCACGTGGAGCATTTTGACACTGATTTTGCCGATGTGAAAGGGCAGGAGAGCGTGAAGCGGGCGCTGGAAGTGGCGGCTGCCGGAGGACACAATATCATTATGATAGGCGCTCCCGGATCGGGCAAGTCAATGATGGCAAAACGTCTGCCAACTATCTTGCCGCCTCTCTCGCTTCAGGAAGCGCTGGAGACCACCAAGATTCATTCCGTTGCGGGGAAAATCGACCGTGAAACGTCGCTTATGGCGCATCGTCCATTTCGCAATCCGCATCACACCATCTCGGATGTAGCGCTTGTAGGTGGCGGAACCTATCCGCAACCCGGTGAAATATCGCTGGCACACAATGGCGTACTTTTTCTTGATGAACTGCCCGAATTTAAACGTACCGTTCTCGAAGTGATGCGTCAGCCGCTCGAAGACCGCAGGATTTCCATTTCCAGAGCCAAATGTGCTACCGAATATCCGGCAAGTTTTATGTTGGTTGCCGCTATGAATCCGTGTCCCTGTGGCTATTATACGCATCCGGAGCGGGACTGTACGTGTCCGCCCGGCACTGTGCAGAAATATCTCAGCCGCATTTCAGGTCCTTTGCTTGACAGAATTGATATGCACATTGAAATTGTTCCCGTGCCGTTTGAGAAGTTATCGGAGGCAGCTGTTTCCGAAAATAGCGCCACTATTCGCACACGTGTCATTGCTGCGCGGAAGGTGCAGGAAAAACGTTTTGAGCATGAAAAAAACATCTACTGCAACGCTCAAATGAGTTCAAAAGTTTTGCGGAAACACTGTCTTCTTGACGCCGAAAGTCAGGAATTGCTCAAAACGGCGATGGTTCGGATGAACCTTTCCGCCCGCGCCTACGATCGGATTCTGAAAGTTGCCCGTACCATTGCCGACCTCGAAAACAGCCCCGATATTGCCGCCATGCACCTTGCTGAAGCCATTAATTATCGCAATCTTGACCGCGAAGGCTGGGCAGGTTAACACGCCATTTGATCCGGCTGATAGCGGAGAGAAGCAGCAGAAAGACAGGGATTTCAATTACATGAAGCATATGAAAATAGTAATCAAACCACCCCATGCACAAAAATGCACACAACCATGCATCAATGGCGTAGATGAACAGATTTTGCTTCTTCAAAACCACCGTGCGAAGCCCGTAGAATAGACTGCTTATTACCATAAGCAGCACGATATAGCCGAACATTCCCACATTGAGATACGTCGTTCCAAACAGGGAACGCACATTCGTACCGGAGACTCCGCTTTGAAAGAAGAGCGGATTTATAGGAGATACAAAATCTTCTCCCATTATAAAATACCATAAATTGACTATCTGGGCAAAAAGAACTTCCGGACGCGCTTCCTCAGGAAAACCAAGTTGAACATCCATGCTCATACCAAGTATGCCGCTGGTGAGATAGTGCATAAAAATGTTGTTGATAATTTCCAAAAATGATACGGTCATAGGGGAATATTTCCCAACAGCAAGCGTCAGCGCATAACTGATAAAGAACACGGCAAAACCTAACAGAATTATCCAGAGAACAAATGAGAACTTTAATCGAGTTTTCCCCGTACACAGGCGCAGGAGTAATCCCGCAATAATGGGAATCAGTATCCATCCTTTCACCTGAGTGAGCGCAAAGATGACTAAACATAACCCTATCAGCAGCAAATACCAGCGACAGGAACGGTCATAGAGGTATATCAGCAGTATCGTGATTGCCATCAGCAACAGACGCAGATGTCCCCATAATCCACCACCCGCATATTCCGTACCAAATTCGTCCGTGCCGATGACGTATGAACTGGATGACATAGCTATGAAGGAATGAACAGTGTACAGTCCCAAGATGACAAAAGTTATCGCAAGAATAGCTTTCATTGGAGGTATAGATAGAGGTATGGTTTCGTGAATGTTCCTGTTAACAGTGTTGTGAACCGTGGATGTTCGTTTAGCACGAACAGCGCCAAGCACAGCGCTTGGAATAAAGAACGCCAGCAATCCTATCATCACATAATAGAGTGTAGGATAGTAGAACGCGACAAAAGTGCCGTTGCCGGCTAACAGGAGCGTAACAAGCAACACCAACGAAAAGGGAAGCATCAGGCAACAGAGGGGCGTGTAGAGCGTTTTCCAAAGTTTTCTTTCGCACCATGTCAGTACGACAACTTCCAGAAAATATATCAGCAGGATTAACAGATTGCTTGTGGATGCCATAATAATATTACATTGGTTATTTGCGTTTGACAAATGAAACGATTAACGACTTTAATTCACGATAGGCTCTTACCTTGGCAATCCGCGTAATCAGGATAGCCATTACCGCAGCTACCAACAACTGGACAATCAGCAACATCCATAAGGAAGCGTCCTGCATCAGCCATCCTGCAAAAACGGTTGCTGCGGCAACTGCCAGAGCAATGCCCATAGGAACAAGTAAATCTAATAACTGTTCTTTAAGTCCGTAATCAATCAGGCGCTTAGTGAACATGGCGTTCAGCAAAAAACCCACCCAGCAATGTACGGCATAAGCAATCACCAGCACTCTGATGCCACAAGACAAGCCAATAAATATTACCGGAATAAAGAGCAGATATTTAATTATTTCCGTCCAGAGAAAATAGTCCGACCGTCCAAGAATAGTCATTACAATCTGATTTTCAGCATGTAAAATATGTGCCATATAGGCAACGCACAATACTTGAAAAAAGAAAACTGTGCCCGCCCATTTATCTGTCAGCATCAGTATCAGGAACGGTTCACCCACCACTGTCAGCGTCAGCAGTCCGGTGAATGACACCAGCAATATCGGGCGCATCAGGGTTCGGAGATGCTCCTTGAGTTGTGGCGTGTTGGTTTGAAATCCCGACAGCGCCGAATATGCTACCTTGTTTATCAATGCCGTAATCACTGCTGCAGGAACACTTGATATTGTATCGGCATTGGTATAAAAACCAAATTCCTGTTTGCCGTAATTTTTTCCTATAACGCTGTTGTAGATACTCTTGAAGAGCGTTGCCATGGTATAAATTAACAGCAATTTCGACCCGAACCCCAACAGCGTTTTAACCGATTCTATTGAAAACATTCTCTTGGGATGCCATACGCCAAAAATCCAGAACAGAAGCATCAGAACGCCGTATGTTACCACCGATTTGCCAACCAGACTCCACACCGTAAACCCGTTGAACGCCATAGCCACCGCCACAGCAAAGCCGCAAAAAGCGCCTGTTATCCCAATAATGGCATGCCGTTTAAAGTCCAGCTGTTTAATGAGAATCGTACGATGAACCAGTATCAGAGCATTGAGCGGCAATATCACCGCAATCACCCGAATAATCTTCACCAGACTTGGTTCCTGATAATAGTTGGCGATGACAGGAGCAAAGAGAAAAAGCAGTCCGTAGAGAAACACTCCAAGCAGAATATTGACATAAAACACCGTATTGTAATCTGCCTCGCTGCAATCCTGTTTTCTGATAAGCGCCTGACTGAAGCCGCTGTCAATAAATACCTGTGCCAGAGATGTGAAGATAACGGTGTAACCAATCAGCCCGTAATCTTCCGGCGAGAGAAAGTAGCGTGCAAGAAACCATGTTCCTATAAAATTGATAATCTGTGAAGATATCAATTCTATAAAATTCCACAGAAAGCCGCTAACAGTTTTCTCACGCAGTGATGCCATTTGAACATATATTTTCGGAATGACAGTCGTCTATAGACGACTGTCAACAATGGAGCGATCAACAAAACCTTTTACATCAAAGATTATTGCGCCATAGTCATGGTATTTTTGAAAATCAAACGATTTGAATACGTCGTGGGATACACAGGCAATGATTGCCTGATATTCTTTGTCTGGGTCAACTTCGGGGAGTAACGTCCTGTTATGTTCATGTTTGACCGCATCAGCATCGGCGATGGGGTCATAAATATCGACGAACAATCCAAAATTTTCCAGAAAATTGACAATATCCACAACTTTGGTATTGCGAATATCCGGACAGTTTTCTTTAAAGGTTATACCGAGAATCAACACGTGAGCATTTGTAACATTAAGCTCTTTATGTATCATCAGTTTCAGTACCTTGCAGGCGATAAAATTAGCGATGTCGTTATTCACCCGTCTGCCGGAAAGAATAACTTCGGGACTATATCCGAGCGCTTTTGCCTTATGAGCCAAATAATAAGGGTCAACGCCGATGCAATGTCCGCCAACCAAACCCGGTCGGTATTTCAGGAAATTCCATTTACTGCTTGCGGCATCTATCACGTCATTGGTATCAATTCCGATGCGGTCGCAAATCAGCGCCAACTCGTTCATAAATGAGATATTCAGGTCGCGTTGGGCATTTTCAATGGCTTTGCTGGCTTCGGCAACCCTGATACTGGACGCTTTATATGTACCATTTTGCAGAATAGAATTGTAGAGTGCATCAACGGTGTCTGCTGTTTCGGGCGTAGAACCGGAGGTAACTTTGGTAATTTTGGTCAGTGTATTGACTTTGTCACCCGGATTGATACGTTCGGGCGAATAACCGCAAAAGAAATCGCGGTTATAGACCAGTCCTGACGTTTTTTCGAGCACGGGGATGCACTCCTCTTCCGTGCATCCGGGATAAACCGTCGATTCGTAAATAACCAAATCACCTTTTTTAAGCACGCCACCCAACATAACGGAGGCTTTGAGCAACGGGGTCAAATTGGGATTATTCAACTCATCAATAGGCGTTGGTACGGTAACAATATAAGTATTGCTATTTTCAATATCTTTAATGTTTGATGAGAATGAAAGCCCGATAACGCCTTCTGAAGAACGATAAAGATCGGTAGCCTGCTTCATGCCTTCAAGATCAGCTTCCATAGTGTGGTCTTCGCCACGTTGCAGTTCATCTACTCTGAGGGTATTAATATCATATCCCACTACACGGTATTTTTTGCCAAATTCCACTGCCAGCGGCAAGCCGACATATCCCAATCCAATAATTGCTATTGTTGTTTCTCTATTCATTATTTGTTCGTTTTATGTAAAAATTTAATGTTTTCACTTTGAAGAATTATTAGCAGGAGGCATATTTTTATACGCATGGTGATCGAGGATACGCCAAAGTCCTACCGTCAGCGCCGAGCCACATCCAAAAACCACCGTCAGTAACAGCCACATATTCCAGTTTCGCCCCACAATGCCAAAAACAATAAATACAAGCGATACACTGAGTAGAACAAGTGTTACCTGCCTGTGTTTTAATCCGGTACGCAGCAAAAGATGGTGAATATGATTCTTATCCGGTTTGATTGGCGACCGTCCCTGTTTAAGTCGTGTGAGCACTATCCTCACAGTGTCGAACAGGGGGACAAACAGGACGCAGATAGCCACAACCGGCGCTGCCGCCATTTGGTAACTGCTGTCAACGGTATGGTAAGCGTTTTTCTCCAGAAAAAGAAAAACAAAACAGACCAGCAAATAGCCCGTCAACAATGCGCCGGAATCTCCCATAAAAATCTTTCGCTCACTTTTACCGAATACATTATAAATAAAGAATATGGCTAACGCGCCTATGGTGGCAAAACACAATAACGCCATTAGCGCCTCTCCAACCAGTGTAAAATAGATGGCAAAAAACAGACTGGAAACAATGCCAAGTCCCGAAGCCAATCCATCAACCCCGTCAATGAGATTAAACGAATTGATGATGGCGAAAAACACAGTATAGGAAATCAGATAACTCCACCATAACGGCAGTTCCTCAATGCCGAAAAGTCCGTGTAAATGCGAGATTCTGACATCGGCGAATACAATAAGAAACAGCGCTGCTCCGCTCTCTCCGATAATTTTCCAGAAAGGCGTCAGGTCAACCATGTCGTCGATGAAACCTACTAAAAAGATGAAACAGAATCCGATAAGCTGATAGATTGAAAAAGCGTCGGCGATCAGCCACACGTATATGAGCAACAGAGAGATAAAAATATTCAACCCGCCAATATTCGGTATGGCGCCCTGATGTGAAGTCCGTTTGTTTGGTTTTACCACCAGATTGTGCTTGCGTGCTATACGAATGACAAACGGCATGGTAATCAGTCCTGCAATAAAGGTGATCAATATACTGAGATATGCATGTTGCGTTAAAATGGAAACAAGATTTGCCATTATATCTTAATTTACAAACGATTAATTGTCATGCTTGTTCAGTTCACTATTCTGAGGCAAATTAATGTCCAACAATTCAAAGCGAGAATTTTGACTCACATACTCGGTAACAATTTTCTTCAGTTGTGCCACCACAAGATAGTCTTTCGACATACGGCTAAGAGCAATGAGCGTGTTAATTTCGGGCAGTAATGTGTCGTATTCGTATTCGGTTACTTTGGCAATCATCACTTTGTTGTGGTAGGTGGGTAAAGTTTTTTCGGCATTTCCAAGCAACTCTTCGTAGAGTTTCTCTCCGTTTCGCAGACCGGTGTAAACGATGTCAATATCTTTTCCGGGGGTTAATCCGGAGAGTTGAATCATTTGGCGGGCAAGCTCGGCAATTTTCACAGGATTGCCCATATCAAAAACAAATATTTCACCGCCTTGCCCCATTGTTCCTGCTTCCAGCACTAACAGACACGCCTCCTTAATGGTCATAAAGTAGCGAATAATGTTGGGATGCGTAACGGTCAGAGGACCGCCTTTTTCAATTTGACGCTGAAAAAGAGGTATCACCGACCCATTCGACCCGAGTACGTTTCCAAAACGGGTAGTAATAAACCGTGTTGACATACTGCCATCTCTCTCCATTTTCCGGAAAAGCGACTGCACATAGATTTCGGCAGCGCGTTTGGATGCACCCATCACGTTTGTCGGATTAACGGCTTTATCGGTAGAAATCATCACAAAACGCTTTACGCCATATTTCACCGACATATCAGCTAATATTTTTGTCCCAAGCACATTTGATGAAACGGCTTCGGTAGGACTGTCTTCCATCAGAGGAACATGCTTGTAAGCGGCAGCATGAAAAACAATGTGCGGCTTATGGGTTTCCATCAAAAATTCTACCCTGTTGGCATTGCGAATATCTCCGATGGCAATCACGCAATGCTGTTCAGGGAATCTCTCCGACAATTCCAGCCGCAGATCGTGCAGCGCCGATTCCGCATTATCCAGCAACACAATCGACGCAGGAGCATAACCGCAAATCTGTCGCGTCAATTCGCTCCCAATGGAGCCGGCGGCGCCGGTTATCATAATATTTTTCTGATACAAATCATTTCGAACATGATCCTCATTAATCTGTATTTGAGACCGCTGTAACAGGTCTTCTATCTGGACTTTTTTTAGCTTTTTTCCTTTTGCAGGACATGGTGGAGTCTCGTTCTGATAATCTTGCATAGACGAAATCACAACCATTCGGATATGATTCGAGAAGAAAAAATCCATGCTTTTGGTAGAGCTAATGGCGTTGAGTTGTTCCTGCGATATGATAACGGCGGTTACGTGTTTTTTTGTAATAAATTTCAGCAGTTTTTCAAAATTTCTGGTGGACAGAATAGGCAATCCGAGCGCTCGGCGGGCTGTGGGTTGGTCATCGCTGATGAAACCTACCAACTTGTACCCCGAATGAGGTACGGAACTGATCATTTGGGCGATGCCTACTCCAGTCGATTCTGAACTGTAAACCATTGCGACGCTCAATTTTCCGCTACCGATAATCACCACGTCATAAAGCGTTTTTACCAGCAGACGAAGCAAAAATAATGACAGGAAAGCAAAAACCATATAAAGCCACAACTCTCCCATTATGAAGCAAAAACCGCCGAATATCAATTTATAAATGACCTGCACACCCAACACCGTAAGCGCCGTCGAAAAGACAGCAAACAGCAGTTTGGTCAAATCCGTGTAGCTTGAATGGCGCAGGATGCTTGAGTAAATATGAAAAATGTAGAAAAAAAACACCTGTATAATCAGGAGTATAGCCAACCTTATCTCAAATGCCACTGTAACCGGAAACGGTTCAAGAGAATAAAGGAGATAGTATTTTTTTGAAAAATAATCAACAAGAATAAATGCGATAACGCAAAGAAAAGTATCAGCGAACAGAATAATCCAACGTGGCACATATTTCAACGTGTACAGGTGAGAGAACAGGTTATTCGCCGGAAATATCTTTTTTTTTGCGCGTTTTTTCATACTTTTAGCGAACATAGTATCACAGAATTAACTAAATATACTAAAACAAACAGCCCGCAAAGGTACAACTTTTTTGGAGATTAGTATCATAATAATCTACATCTAACAAATGAATCTGCGGAGTGATTTTTCCTAAAAGAGCAGAGCGCAATTTTTTCCAGATGTAAATTTGTATCTTTGCAGTCTGAATTGATAAAAGATTCAAAAAATTTGATAAGATATGAAACTTTCTTTAATAATTCCGTGTTACAACGAGGAACGAACAATAGAAAACTGTATCGAAAAGGTAATGGAATTGCGCATAAGGGCGAAAAATTTTTCGTTCCTGCAAAACACGCCCTTACAATTAG
>JAISXJ010000150.1 GCA_031270565.1 Prevotellaceae bacterium | reverse complement strand
GTTCTCTGTGTAACTCCGTGCAATAAGAAAATTTGGCTACTCTCGCTGCTGAATTTCACAGAGAAGCACAGGACTTGTCCCGCCAAAGCGGGAGGTTTCACAGAGTTACACAGAGATTTGTCCCTTTATTCGTTATTCACTAATAAACTACACTCTAATAACTAAAAACTAAAAAAAGGCGTATCTTTGTGCCGGTCTAAGCGACGTCTTTTAAAAGTTATGCGTTTAATAAGGTAACGCCTGATGCGGTGAATGTCGCGTTTCTATCGTTCTCTCAAACCATTTGAAATATGAAAATCGTAATTACCGGCGCCTATGGGCAACTTGGCAATGAAATGCGTGCAGCGCTGCAACGTTATCCGCAGACAGAGGCGCTTTTCACCGATGCCGATACGCTGGATATATGCGACAAGGCAGCTGTAAGCGCTTTTTTTGCAACACACCGTCCCGATGCTCTGGTTAACTGTGCCGCCTATACGGCGGTTGACAAGGCAGAAGAGGATGCGGCAATGTGTTTCAAAATCAATAGCGAAGCGGTACGCAATCTGGGAGAAGTCGCCGCAAGCCGGCACATGCGTATGGTGCATATTTCCACCGATTATGTCTTCAATGGCATCAATCACAAACCCTATACGGAAGAAGATGCCGTTTGTCCGACCAATGTTTACGGACAATCGAAATGCGACGGCGAGCAGAAACTGCTGGCAGTCTGTCCCGAGGCGGTGATTATTCGCACATCGTGGCTCTATTCGTCTTACGGGAACAATTTTGTTAAAACGATGCTGCGGCTCGGGCAAACACGCGACAGTCTTGATGTGATTTTCGACCAGATAGGCACGCCTACCTACGCCGCCGATTTAGCCGAAGCCATTGCCGTTATTTTACATTCGGAAAACGTAGCGGGCGGCATCTTCCATTTCTCCAATGAGGGCGTTTGCAGCTGGTTTGATTTTGCATACGCCATTTTTCAGGAGGCAGGCATCACCTGCCGGCTTCAGCCGGTTGAGTCGTCGGCTTATCCTGTACGGACGCCGCGCCCGCATTACAGCGTGTTGAACAAGAAAAAAATAAAACAGACGTACCAGCTTGTCATCCCTCACTGGAGCGATGGTCTGAAACGTATGATGAACCTCTTAAATAACGATTGCGAACAATGAAGATAGGCGTATTTGATTCCGGTTACGGCGGGTTGACTATTCTGGAAAACATCCGGCAGCGTTTGCCCCAGTACGATTATATCTATCTCGGTGATAATGCCCGTACACCTTACGGGACACGCTCGTTTGAAGTGATTTATGACTATACCCTGCAATGTATCAAGCAGCTTTTCGCCTTTAACTGTCAATTGATTGTGGTGGCGTGTAATACGGCTTCGGCAAGGGCTTTGCGGACGATTCAACAGCAGGATTTGCCCCGACTGGCGCCCGACAGGCGCGTGCTTGGCGTCATCCGCCCGACGGCAGAACAGACAGGCAAGCTGACCGTTAGCCGCGTGGCGGGGCTGTGTGCCACCGACGGCACCGTACAGTCAGGCACCTATCCTGTGGAAATAGCCAAACTCTTTCCCGACATCACGGTGGTGAGTGAGGCGTGTCCGATGTGGGTGCCGCTTATTGAGAATAACGAACATATTCACGACGGCGCTGACTATTTTGTACGCCGGCACATTCACCGGCTCTTTGAGCGCGACCCGCGTATTGATACCCTGATTCTGGGATGTACGCACTATCCGTTGCTATTGGACAAGATTGTGCGTTATGTTCCTGAGAACGTACATATTATTGTACAGGGTAATTTGGTGGCAGAGAGTTTGGCAGAGTATCTTGTGCGGCATCCCGAACAGGAAATACGCTGTTCAAAAGGGGGGACTGTCGTCTATTATACCACCGAATCAACAGAGAAATTTAACGCTTCGGCATCCGTTTTTCTTAAACAGCCTATTGTTGCCGAACATATTACTATCAATTAATTCTTTAATGTGTATCAAAATAATCATTGTATGAAACTGAATTTGAAAAATCACCTTGTATTCCTCGATTTGGAAACAACAGGTACGAACATTGCAACCGACCGCATCGTTGAAATATCCTATTTAAAGCTCTCCCCCAATGGCAGTGAGGAGC
This sequence comes from Prevotellaceae bacterium, assembly GCA_031270565.1. Classification (GTDB taxonomy): domain Bacteria; phylum Bacteroidota; class Bacteroidia; order Bacteroidales; family Paludibacteraceae; genus F0058. The sequence continues at coordinate 1,105 of JAISXJ010000150.1, read as the reverse complement.
GTTACACGCAACGCATCAATCCGGAACGTCCTATTCCCGCAGAGACATCTGCAATTCACGGTATTTTCGATGCCGACGTAAAAGACTGTCCTCCGTTCAAGGCTGTTGCCAAGACGCTGGCAAAGAAGATTGAGGGATGCGACCTTGCCGGATATAACTCCAACAGGTTTGATATTCCTTTGCTGGCAGAGGAGTTTTTGCGTGCCGACGTCGATATTGACCTGATGAGGCGGAAGTTTATTGATGTGCAGGTGGTGTTTCACAAGATGGAACAACGCACGCTGGCTGCTGCCTATAAATTCTACTGCAACAAGGATTTGGTAGACGCCCATTCCGCAGCTGCAGACACCGAAGCCACCTATGAAGTGCTTCAGGCGCAGTTGTCCCGCTATCCCGAACTCACTAACGATGTTGAATTTCTTGCCAAATTCACCACCCTAAACAACAATGTAGATTTTGCCGGACGCATCGTTTACGACGACAAGGGGGTAGAGGTCTTTAATTTTGGAAAGTACAAAGGACAGTCGGTGGCAGAGGTTTTGCGCAAGGACCAGGGCTACTATGGATGGATGTTGCAGGGCGATTTCCCGCTGCATACCAAGAAGGTTCTGACCAGCATCAAACTTCGTCAACAATGAAGAATCATTATCCTGAGCAGCCTGTTTGTCCTGTAGCAAAAAGGAGGAAGCAGGAGTGAAGAATGAATAGTTTTTAGTTATTAGAGTGTAGTTAGTAGAGTGTAGTTTTTAGAGTGTAGTTAGTAGAGTGTAGTTAGTAGAGTGTAGTTAGTAGTGAATAACGAATAGTAAATAACGAATAGTGAATAATGCGCGCCGTCCTGAAAGGACATTATTTTCATAACCGCAGGTCAGCGACCTGCGGCACAGGCACGCAAAAATATTTTTCACTAAAAACTACACTCTAATAACTAAAAAAGCATTATCTTTGCCCCGTTATTAAACACAACTAAAATCAATACAAAACGATGCTTACATCTGGGATTCTATATTTACCATTTTTTCAGATTAGACGATTCAATCGGATAAAAGTAAGCTCATTACAAAAGCCCCCCCCCGCATTCAGCTTAACTCCTTGTATTCAAGGG
>JAISXJ010000129.1 GCA_031270565.1 Prevotellaceae bacterium | reverse complement strand
ATAAGAATTAATTTAGGGTTACATATATATAAGAATTGACAGAAATACATTACAATACCTTTCCATAGCCTTTTTGCTTCCTTTCCGAGGGCACGCAAGGTGTCAAAGACGGCACGCGGGACAAAAAAGACAGCACGCGAGACAAAAAAGACAGCACGCGGGACAAAAAAGACGGCACGCGGGACAAAAAAGACGGCACGCGAGACAAAAAAGACAGCACGCGAGACAAAAAAGACGGCACGCGGGACAAAAAAGACAGCACGCGGAACACTCGCGTGCTGTCTTTTTTCATCTGCATGGCGTCCTCCAACCAATAACAGTTCCCCTCCCAACCGTTCCGGGAGTTAGTCGTTACGGTTGTATATGGCAAAGCAACGCAAAGAGACTTCGCGCTGTTAAGTGTAACCTCAAAAATTCTTAATGAATTATAAGTCTCTGAATATAAGGGGTTTACGCGATTTCGGGGGGGGGTTTTTGTAACGAACTTACTTTTAGCCGGTTGAACCGTCTAAACCGAAAAATTGGTAAATATGTAATATCGGGTGAAAACATAATCTTTAATGAACAATTAATAATTGAGAATTGAGAATTGAGAATTGAGAATTGAGAACTCAAAGAACGGGGCAAATGTACAACCTTTTTTTCTAAAACAATGGAAAAATGAATTTTTTTTTGCATGGAGAGAGAATTGTGAGGAATGAACGGGAAAAATGAAGGAAATTTTGTCAGTGAATAGTGAATAGTGAATAATTGAGAATTGAGAATTGAGAATGGAGAATTGAGAATTGAGAATGGAGAATGGAAGGAATGAATGAAGGAATAATGCTGTCCCGCAGGGACAAAATGTGAATAATGCCACAAGTCGCGCTTGCAGGGTTGTATCACCCAAGTGTCAAAGTCAGGTGATAATTCAACCCATACGGGTTGATGTTCAGCGTATTGCGATGTCCGTAAGTTGCACTTACGGTTATTCACATTTTGTCCTTGCGGACAAAACGCCTGCTTAAAGCTGTTTTTTCTATTGATATTTATGCCCTAACGGGCAAAAAACTAAACTCTAAACTCTAATAACTAAAAAAATATTATTCACTATTCGTTATTCGTTATTCACTGACAAAGACGGTATATGCCCTAACGGGCAAAAACGCCTGCTTAAAGCTGTTTTTTCTATTGATATTTATGCCCTAACGGGCAAAAAACTAAACTCTAAACTCTACTAACTACTAACTAATAACTAAAAAAACTACCTTTGCAGGGTTCTAATAATTTAAAACGGCATTAATTATTATGTTTGAAGAAAAATTTATGCGTCAGGCAATTGCGCTGTCACTGAAAAATATTGACCGGCAGGGAGGTCCCTTTGGAGCGGTTGTGGTGAAAGATGGTAAAGTGGTTGCCACCGGTTGCAATCGTGTAACGGCTACCAATGACCCCACTGCACATGCCGAAGTCTCCGTTATCCGCAAAGCCTGCAAGAAACTGCGCACGTTCAATCTCTCCGGCTGTGAGATATACTCCTCGTGCGAGCCATGTCCAATGTGCCTGAGCGCTATCTACTGGGCGCATATTGACACGATCTATTATGGGAATACCAAAGCCCACGCCGCTCAGATAGGGTTCGACGATTCGTTTATTTACAGGGAACTGGCGCTTAAACCGGCTCAGAGAAAAATCGTGGCGACACAACATCTCCCCGATGAAGCCATCCGGACATTTCAGGCATGGACGCAAAAGACAGACAAAATTGATTATTAGACAGGCGCATTATTCACAGCGTGTAATGCCTGCACCGATGCTGTTGAGACGGTGTTCGATATTCTGATAGCCACGATCAATCTGGTCAACATTATCAATGCGACTGATGCCGTCGGCGCCCATAGCTGCAATCAGCAGCGCAATACCGGCGCGAATATCAGGCGACGCCATATTGTTGGCTCTAAGCGGAATCCGGTGATTATGCCCGATGACAACAGCCCTGTGCGGGTCGCAAAGAATAATCTGCGCCCCCATATCAATCAGTTTATCCACAAAAAACAGACGACTCTCAAACATCTTCTGATGAATCAGAACGCTTCCTTTCGCCTGTGTTGCCACGACCATAAGCACACTGAGCAGGTCTGGCGTCAATCCGGGCCACGGCGCGTCGGCAATAGTCATAATCGACCCGTCTATAAATGACTCTATGCGATAACTTTTTTTGGCAGGAATAACAATATCGTCTCCTTTGGGAATAATATCAATCCCCAGACGTCGAAAACTGTCTGGAATAATGCCCAGCTGCCTGTACGCTACATTTTTGATTGTCAGTGTGCTGCGGGTCATAGCTGCCATTGCAATAAAACTGCCTGTCTCTATCATATCGGGCAGGATGGTATGCGTTGTTCCCTGCAGTTCATCTACTCCTTCGATGGTCAACAGGTTTGATGCGATTCCGGAAATTTTTGCTCCCATAGAGTTAAGCATCCGGCATAACTGCTGTACATAAGGTTCACAGGCAGCGTTGTAAACGGTTGTTACGCCACGCGCCAGCACGGCAGCCATCACAATGTTTGCCGTCCCCGTTACCGATGCCTCATCGAGTAGCAAAGTATTTGCTTGCAGACGTTTTGCTTGCAGAAGATAAGCCTGTTTGTCGGTGTCGCAGGTGAATTTTGCCCCCAGTTGGCACAACCCCGTAAAATGGGTATCAAGCCGTCGCCGTCCGATTTTGTCGCCACCCGGCTTGGCAAAAACCACGCGCCCCAGACGCACCAGCAGCGGCGCTATCAACATCACCGACCCGCGCAGCTTGGCGCACGCCTGCATAAAGGCTTCGCTGCCGATAAAGGCTTCGTTCAACTCTTTGGCACAAAAAGCATATCTGCTCTCTTCAATACGCTCAACCGTTACCCCCATTTTCTCCATCAACAGGATAAGATTATGCACGTCAAGAATATTTGGAATATTGTCAATGACAACTTTCTGTCCGGTTAAAACGGTGGCACAGATTACCTGCAATGCTTCGTTTTTAGCGCCTTGTGGCACAATTTCTCCGGAGAGTTTGCGCCCGCCATCAATGAGAAAAGAGGACATATTATTAGATTATTAATTAACAGGGATGCGTCTTTAATTTAAGACAACACCGCAAAGGTACGCCTTTTTTTAGTTTTCAGTTTGTAGAGCGTAGAGTTTAGTGAATAATGATGTTCCGTAAAGGACAAATCTCTGTATAATGATTATTTCGGTATTTGTGAGTGTATTATGCTTCACATTGTTACAATAAATTAAATTTTTTGCGTATCTTTTCTACGAGCGATTTTTCAATATCAATATTTTTAGCGTATTCTTCAAATTTTTCAATGGAATTTAAAACTGTGTCAATCAGCGCTTTGTAATCTTGAATATCATTATTTTGCGCAATTTTTCCCAAATCGGCTCGCGTAATATCTTCGTTTTTTCCATTGGTTGTGAAAGTATGTCTGTTAGCATAAGCAGGCGCGGTTAAATTGACACTGAAAGTCAAGTCGTATGCGGGCGACAGCCGCCACTCGCCGTTTTTATTCATACAAAACGCAAAATTTTTCGAGTGGTCGTCAATATTTTTCACAACCACATTGAAAACCATACGCAAAAACTGCTGACGGCTGTCCTCGTAAGGCAGATTCAGTCGCCTGATAACCGCAAAAATATCCTCGTAACTCGTGCTTTCAGGCGACATTGCCGCCAATGTTTGCGTATGAATACGCTCGTTTTCAACTCTATCGAAACGGCGAGTAAGAAAATGCGAAATACTTCCGTAAGTTCTTAATTCAGACTGCATTATATTGATTCCTGCCTCACGCGCCATAAGATAAAAAACATACTCCAATTTTGCATAAGGATAAACGGAATTATCGTCATATTTTAAGATAAAATGTTCAAAATCAGCTGGAATATTGCTTTGCCCTGAAATCACTTCACCTGTCGTACGGTTAATCGCCACAATCGCCTTCGGGTGTTTGCCGCCGGGCGAAGACGAAATTTTAATCAAATCCTGCCAAAGTATCGAATTTTCTTTGTCTAAAATCGTTGTTTCGCGCTCACTCAAAACCTGCTGGGAAAAATCGTAAAGCCGCTGCACATCAACCGAAAAGGCAGAATTATCGCCGAGTTTTTGCACCGGTTCAAATTCCAACGCGCCCATCGCACGACTGCCAATAAACGAAAGGTGGTCGAGCGGCGTACTATTTTTTGCGGAAATTTTGTTGTCGCGCAGCCACGCATTGAACAGCGAATTGCCCCATTTATCGGGCAGACTGTCAGCAAAGGCAGGCGGCAAACCCTGATAAAGTTTGTCGGTGTTGCCAAGCCACATCATACCTTTTTGACTTCTCGGCGAAAAAATGGACATTGTGAGCGGCGCAATATCAAGTCCGTGTTCTACAAACAATTTTTTGTACTCAAACGCCGCCGCGCCCAATTTTTTGTCCCACGCAAGATAGCCGACCGTATCGCCCCAAAGCGTTATTTTTACTGCATTTGTTTCCATTTCTTCCTCCACAGATTACACAGATTTACACAGAAAATTCCCGATTGTTTTTTATCGTGGCTTCAAAAATCTCTTTTGGACTTTTGGGCAGTTCGGGCAAAAGTTTTTCGATTTCTTCCAAACAATCAATCGCCCGCAGGATTTTGATAAACGAAGCCAAAGTTAGCCCCGTGAGAGAACCGTTTTCAAACGAAGAAATTGTAAAAACGCTCAACCCCGACTTTTCGGAAACATTTTTTTGCGTCAAATTCATTCGTTTTCGATATTCTTTAAAGCGTTTACCCAATTCTACAATCAGTTCGCTACCCGATTTTTCGTAAATTTTGCTGTACATAAATCAATCATTTTTTTTGACGCTGCAAATATAGATATTTCTATTGAAAATGCCAAATATTGATTAATATTTTTGATATATCTATACCCGTTGCGCATTTAGAAAATATTTGAGCGTTTTGCACGGCTATATTCGCACACTTTGACGGGGGTGGAATTGATGATAAAAAGTCCTGCCTTGCAGGCAGAGGTTAGGTAGTAGTGATTAGAGTGTAGTTAGTAGCCGGTTACGGCTTCAATATCAATAGAAAAACGGCTTTTTTAGTTTTTTAGAGTGTAGCTATTAGCTATTAGCTATTAGATTTTAGATTTTAGTCTCTTCCGTGTAGTTCCGTGTAATCTGTGGCTAAAATTGAAAATCGGCGAAGCCAAAGGCAGGACTTTTTATCACTTGTCGCACCTTTCAGGTGCAGGTTCGCGAGGCGACTTTTGCCGCAAACTGCGCTATCGCTTGTATGCGGTTATGCAAATTCTGCCTTTCAGGCAGTCGAGGAAGCCGTTTTTTTGCCCGTTAGGGCATAAACCGTGAGAGTTTAGTTTTTAGTTTTCAGTCATTATTAATTGTTAATTATTCACTATTCGTTATTCGTTATTCACTAAAAAGATTTATCTTTGCGCCCGATACTTTTTCGTGCAGACAAAAGAAAAATTTGTTACAGCAACAGCGGATACGGCAGGACTCCTGAGTTTATTGTTTTCACAGTGCAATTAAATAACCTGATACAGATATTGATTCTAAAAAAACACATTCGTATTTCTAACTTAAACTTCCATATTTTTATGCAAAACAAATTACGCCTAATGTTAATGGTCTGTTTGACCGTATTAACATCGAGTTTAGCAGCTCAACTGAAAACCTTTTCAGACAGTTTTGAATCCAATGAGTTAATCGGGTGGACACAGGACCCTGCTTCTTCTCCCAATCCGTGGAGAATAACTTCCGGTCTTATCGCACCGGGTTCCGACAACGCTTTTGACGGTACATATTATGCCGGAGTTGTTTTTAACACAGAGGTCTCCTCCTCCGGAACAGCCGCTGTCAAGCTGATTACGCCAATGGTGAATGTTCTGCCATTGACCAAGCCAATTCTTACCTTTGCAGCAGCGGCGCCCAATTACAACGGGCGCGACCAGTTGAAGATCTACTACAGAACAGATATCAATAACGGTTGGACTTCGCTCCGAACAGTGTCTGGTAGCGACACGTGGATACCTCAGACCGATTCTCTGCTGCCTCTTCTGAATAGCGCTACAACTATTCAGATTGCTTTTGAATACAATCCGGGAAACGGACGGGGAATTTTTTTGGACAAGGTAGCGATAGGCTCAGCGCCTAACTGTCCAAAGCCTTTTGATATAAGGGCTGCTACACTGACCCACAATGAGATAACTCTGGCATGGTCTACGGAAGATAATTTCTCAGGCATGTCCCATTTAAAAGTTTCTTCATCTTCCCTTGAACATCCTGAAACGGACGTGGCAGACATCTTCGACGAAGATAGCATCGGCTTTACAACTCGTAAAGTAACCGGGTTAAATCCTTCGACAACCTATTATGCCTATGTGAAACTTGTGTGCGAAGACGACGACAACAGCGCATGGGAAGAGTGGCAGTTTATAACTGCCTGTCAGGCGGTATCGGTAACGCCCACTGCTTATTCGGAACTTTTCAACAAGTCAGGTACCGAACTCCCATCCTGCTGGACGAAACACAAGATTTATGTGCGAGGTACCGGTACCGAATCCGCTGATGACCCGATGCTCTCTTCCGACTATAAGCGCGGAACATCCGGAGGACAGTCGCTGTACCTGCATCCGTATGCATTTGCAGCGGTCAACTATGCTACAAGAGTTTTTGCGGTTACGCCCCCTGTTGACGTGGCGGATCTGGCTACATGTGTTGTGAAATTCTGGTTATATGACGCCAGCCAGGTAACATCTTTGAATACTCCAACAACCAGACCTCTTTATGTGGGGACTATGACAGATCCTGATGACCCCACTACTTTTCAACTCTTGTACACTGTTGAGGCAAAACAGCCTGGCGTGTGGGAAGAGATTACGCTCCCTCTTTCTGCTTCCATCGAAGCTAACAAGTATGTAGCTTTTATGGCGGATGCATCACCATACGACAATGAACTTCACTATAAGTTGTATATTGATGATTTGGAAATTAAGGTAGCGTCGTCATGCCCGCAACCTCTGCTTTTGACCGCTAACGACATCACCGCAACCTCTGCTTCGCTGACATGGGCATACGATGCCGCCAGCTACAATATTGTGGTATCTACTGCGCAATTGACGTTGCCCATAATGGATATGACGCAGCAGAGTATCGTTTATCATGGCAGTACCGGCGCCAAGCCTTTTCAGATTCCGGTTACGCTTGATCCGGTTACAACCTATTACTGGTATGTACAGTTGAATTGCGGCGCTGAGCAGGGAGAGTGGAATGGCAGTTCATTCCAGACTCTGCAATCATCGATAACGCCGCCTTATTCACATGGGTTTGAAGACGACAATGACGAGAACAAATACTGGGCGCTGATAAACGGCACTCAATCATCCAAATGGTATATCAACTCTGCCGTCCACAACGGCGGCTCAAAGAGTCTGTACATCAGTGCTGACGGCGGTGCTACCAATTCTTATAATAGCTCGTCATCGACGTTTGCTACCCGACTTTTCAATCTTTCTGGCGGTACTACCTACACGTTTGAAATGGACTGGAAAGCCAAAGGTGAATACAGTAGCAGTACCAATTTATATTATGATTATTTTCGAGTATTTTTAGTTCCGGCAGCAACTGCCATTACAGCTGGAACAGGAGCATCAGGATCTGATTGGAACCTTCCCATAGCTAATTTGAATCAGGGCGTTCCGGCAGGCTGGGTTGTTTTAAGTGATCCCCTGCTCCAGACCGGTTCGACCCAGTCATGGAAAAGATTCAGCGTGGACTATACTGTCACTACCTCCGGTCTGTACAATCTGGTGCTTTGCTGGCGGGCTAGCGCTACCACTGAGAATAATCCGCCTGTGGCTGTTGATAATGTTTCTGTCGTTCCGCAGCGGTGTGCAGGTGTTACAGGATTGGCGTCTTCGTCCGTTACCGGAACCACGGCAACGATAGCATGGTCAAGTACCGCCTCTAAATGGAACATGAAAGTATCCACCAAAATGATTGATCCCAAAATGGAATCGGGAAATTTTTTGGATACAATATCTGTAACAAGCAGCACATTTTACTTAACAAATTTGTCTCCGTCAGCCACCTATTACGTCTATGTGCAGGCAAACTGTGAAGGTGAAGATGGTGTCAGTCCATGGAGCAGTACTACTTTCACAACGCCTTGCGGTACGGCAACGCTGCCTTTCAGTCAGGATTTTGAAAGCCTAACCTTCCCGCCGGCATGCTGGAATCAATCCAAAGGACTGGCTTCCGACATATTTGGCGGCGCAGGTTTCGGGAGCGACGGATCTCGTTCATGGGGGCGAGTTATTGACACCAGAGGTAGCTTGCCTCCGGTGTGTGCGCGTATTGAGGTTGATGGACCTCATAATACTAGTGTCAAGACCGGCACTAAAAACTGGTTGATAACACCTCCTATCAGTTTGAGTACCCACTCGGAGTTGTCATTTGATTTGGCTTTGACTAAATACTATTCCAGTACGAAAGACGCTGAGCCTGTAACATCCGGAACGCAGCCGGACGATCAGTTTATGGTAATAGTCTCTGAAGATGCCGGCGCTACATGGAAGGCTACCAATGCCACCGTCTGGAACAATACCGCAACAAAAGATTATACGTATGATTTGATTGCCTACCAGGGGGCGAATTACAAAATCGACCTGTCTCCCTACACGGGAAAGACGGTAAAAATTGCTTTCTATGCCGAATCAACGATTACGGGAAATATAGTTTACATACATCTCGACAACATAGATATGCATGCTGCTCCGCCTCCGGACTGTCACGGTGTATCTATGGTCAAAGTAGAGAATGTCACACAGACTGCTGCGACAGTTAATTTTACCCCAAAGGGTGAAGAAACGGCATGGCAGATAGCCGTCGGCGCTCCCGGGTTTAACCCTGACGACGTTACGCCCGTAGATGTTACCGGTGGTACTCCGTCGCATCAACTGACAGGACTGCAACCGGCAACTTTTTACGAAGTTTATGTAAGATCCGATTGTGGCGAAAAGAAAAGCGAGTGGACGGAAGAGGCTCTGTTATTTAAAACCGCTGCTACTCCGGGTGATTTACCTTACTCGCATGATTTTGAGAACGAAACGGAAAATAATAACTGGGTAATCACCACTTCGGCTCACTACTGGACTATCGGTACGCAGGCGGTAGCTGTCCATAGTGGGACAAAAGCTCTCTACGTATGCGATGTTACCGGCAATTATCAGTATAATGCTAATAAAACTTTCCGTGAAGCTACCAGTTTTGCCTCCCGACTGTTCGATCTTCCGGCAGGAGATGGCAAAATCAGTTTTGACTGGAAATGTCAGGGCTTCTATAACGGCACACACGTACACGTGTTTCGCGTCTTTCTGGTGCCGGACAACATGGATCTTCAGATAAATACTGTGAGCATGCGCGACCATAAGTATGTGCCGGATGGATGGATCAGTCTGGGAGACAGTACACTCATGGATAATACGGCGTGGAAGCATTGGACAAAAGAGTTTACGGTAGAAACTGCCGGTCAGTACAAACTGGTGTTTTTATGGTACAATAACGGGGGACATGACGAGAAACTGCCTGCCGCCATTGACAACATTGAGTTAAGTATACGTGAATATAAAGACTGTGCCGGCGTACCGGCAAATATAGTCATGTCGAACATTACTACCAACGGAGCACGGATAGCATGGGGTGAGGAAAGAGTAGGACCGGGAGAGGCGCCGTCATCGTGGTATGACATAAAACTCTCTACCACGCCCATCAACCCCGAAATAGAAGATGGCGACTATCGCTACGAATACATATACGAAGCAGACAAGCCTTATGATGTGTATGATTGTGATCCAAACACCACCTACTATGTCTATATTCGCGCCTGGTGCGACGATGCAGGCGACTACAGCTACTGGTCTGATGCTGTGCAGTTTACTACCGGTTGCATCGAAGGTACCGTACCGTACACGGAATCTTTCAACACATCCGGCACAGGCGTAGGTAAAACGCCGAATTGCTGGCGTACAATTGTTATAGGCAGCGGTACTATCTCTTCCGACATAGTAAACGATCCTGCCAATGCGCCTTACTGTGTTTCCGGACAAAGCGGCGACAGCGATAACCGTTCACTCAGAATGTACGCCTACTATGATGCCGAAAATGGCGCATCAACCAAAGCGTTTGCCGTGTTGCCGCCCTTTAGCGCCGACCTGTCGGCGCTGCAAATGGAGTTCAGCAGTTATAGCAGTACTACCGGTGCACCGATGCAAATTGGTATTATTGGAGATATTGCCGATATTTCAACATTTGAGCCGTTGACCACCATAGAACTGGGTGCATGGAAAACTCAAAAGGTGAAATTCAACACCTACGAGGGCGAGGGCAAATACATTGCATTTCGAGTTAATGGCGATGGCAGCGCCCAAACATACACCGGTTTCATTGATGGTATAAAGGTCGATTCTATTCGCGACTGTCAGGCGCCCATCAACCCGCTCGTTACAGATATTACGACCACTTCGGCACACATTACATGGGAGTCTCTCTCGCAGCTTGATACGGTATGGCAATTACAGTTGTCCACCGTATATGTAGCAAATATTGAAGATGCGGATACCATCACAAACTTTGCCGCAGACACAATTATCCGTAACACACCGGAAGTTGACATCACCGGTCTGGATCCGCAGACAACCTATCATATCTATCTGCGCGTTGTTTGTGATAACGGTAACGCTTACAGCAGCCGTTTCAATCTCTATCGCGTAGAGTTCACCACCGAGTGCGCCGACAAGACCTATCCCTACGCTCAGACCTTTGAGGGTTTTGGCCTCGGCGCCGGAACTCTGCCCGACTGTTGGAAAGTGGGTGGCACAGCCGCCACGAAACCCCATTGCGACGGTACGGTGAAATACCGCGGGTCGGCTTCGCTTGCTCTCTCATCGACAGCAGGCGCCCGCGCCTGGGCTACACTGCCTCCTGTAAGCAATGCTATCAATGCAGCCCAGCTGGGTTTTGCAGGCTACAAAAGTACAGATGCAAGCAACATTGTTGTCGGCGTTATGACCGACCCTGCCGACTACTCTACCTTTGTAGTCGTAGATACCATTGCTCCGACAGCTACGGCTGCGTGGGAAGACCTGCTTGTGTCGTTTGCCTCCTACTCAGGCACAGGAAAATATATTGCCTTCCTTTCACAGGAAGACAACACGTTCTATGTTGACAACGTTGTCCTTGAAGCGCCACCGGCATGTCAGCGTCCGAAAAACCTGAGAGTAACAAACGTATCCTACGCCACCGCTACCGTTACGTGGGGCGCAGTGAGTACGCCGGATAGTTACGAGGTGAAGTACGGGACGCCGGGCTTCGACCCGACTGTCGGCGGCACGCTACAGACTGCAACGGCTACTTCTGTTATGCTCACCGGTTTGCAAGGTTTAACGTCCTACGACGTTTATGTACGTGCCGTTTGTGGCAATAACACAAGCGAATGGCGTGGCTATGCCACCTTCAAAACATTGCCTACGCCGGCAACCATACCATTCTCAGCCAACTTTGAAACGACGGATACGCATAATGCTTCATGGCTTTTTGCAAATTCGGGCGCCAACAACAAATGGTATATCGGCGCTGCAGCAAAAAAGGACGGCAGCAGAGGGTTGTATATCTCCAATAACAACGGTAATAGCAACAGCTACTCACGAAACGAATCATACGCTTATGCTTACAGAACATTGACGCTTGTTTCCGGTGCGTATGAAGTTAAGTTTGACTGGTATGCCAAAGGACGTGCCAAAACTGACTTGCTGCGGGCATTCCTGATTCCTGCGTCGGTAAACCTGTCCGGCGGAGGCAATTTTGGGATGAATGCTGACAAGAACACGGAGCCGGCAAACTGGATAGACGTGGGTAACAATCAGCTGAACCTGCTACCGGATAGTGACTGGGGAGAGAGTAGCAGTATTTTCGCCGTTCTGGAATCGGGCGATTACAACCTGACGTTCTTCTGGAAAAACAACACTAATAGCGATGGTGCACAGCCGCCGGCAGCCATTGACAATGTAACGGTGGGCGAGCCGACGTCATGTTATACGCCCGTGCTGATGCCGCCAACCGATGTGTCGGCAACACATGCTACCCTGTCATGGGCAAGTAACACCTCAAAATGGCACGTGAAGGTAAGTACCTCTTATTCATCATCACCGGAATATCTTGTTGCCGACATTTGTGATGATACGATAACCGGCAGTCCGACAGTGTTTCTGTCGACTCTGTCGGCGACAACAACCTACTACTGGTATGTGAGAGCCGTATGTCAGGATGACTCGAAGACGCCATGGGCTGAAGGCACCTTTGAAACGCCCTGCGGAGCAAAGGCTGTACCGTTTACTGAAGGATTTACCTCGCCTAGTATGCCTCCACTATGCTGGTCGCGTTATGACCATGTCATAGTTTCGGAGTTGTTTAGCGGACTGGTAAAACTGAATAACCCTAACGGAACCGACTGGAGAGCTGAAACAAACAATACTATACTTCCCAGTAACCATGTATGGGTTAATATGGAGTCTTCAAACATATATAGCTGGCTGGTAACGCCTCCGGTTGCGCTACCTCAAAACGGAGGAAAATTGACCTTCGTGCTGGCTATAGGGTCTCCGAGTGTTTCTATTGACAAGTTTATTGTGGCAGTTTCGCTTGATAACGGAGAAACGTGGCGTGAAGCTAATGCAACAATCTGGGATAATATCGGCTCGCCGAACAGGTTTAGCTCATTCTCTGCCGGTGGAAGCACAGTTACAGTTAATCTTGATGCTTTTGCAGGCAAGGAGATTAAGATTGGTTTCTACGTTGAATCTCCTCAATTAGGCAGCATTTCCGGCAGTAGCTATCTGCACATGGACGATGTCAGAGTATATGGCAAAACGCTTTTCCCTTATACGGCTTCCATCTGCGGGGGAAATGTCTATAACGGTCATGGCTTTTCCATTCCGACTGCCGAATTGACGGCAGGAACGCACGACTTTGAACGTACCGGCATAAACGCTAATGGCGCTGACAGTCTGATAAAACTGACACTAACAGTGCTGCCGCATCCCGTTACCGAACGTTCCGCCACCATCTGCGAAGGCGCATCCTACACCGATGTTGACTTCCAGAATCATACCGTTGCCGGAACATACACGCGCCAGTTTCAAACGTCGATAGGGAATTGCGACAGTGTAGTGATGCTGCATCTGACCGTTATTCCGACCATTACGCACTTGCCTGATGTTACGGTTTGTGAGGGCGGTTCCTATACCGGCAATGGCTTTGTTAACCTGACAAAGGACAGTACATACGAGCGGACGGGCGGCATTGTGCCGTCAACGACCTGCGACAGTATCTTTATTCTGAGGCTTCACGTAGAGGAAACTGTTCACACGTCGGAGACAATAGAGATTACCGTCAACGATTTGCCGTACATCTACCGTGATACGACAATTCTTGCAGGTACGGTTCCTGATGACTATGTATTCACTTTCCACAGGAAAGGGTCGAATGACTGCGACAGTATTCATACGCTTAATCTGTTGATAGGTACGGGTCTGTCTCACACAAGCGTTTCCACGCTTAATTTGACGCCCAATCCGGTTCTCCGTGGCGGCGAGGTGCGTGTGTCGGTTGATTTCTCCGCAGCAGAACGCAAAGATATGCAGATAGAGATATTCAACAGCACAGGTATTCGCGTGCTCTCCCTGCATCCGGACACCGAGCCGATAGTTCTGTCGGGCTTCAGCGAGAGTGGCATTTACGTGGTTCGCATCACCACCGGCACGCACGGTGTTTACTACGGCAAGCTGGTTGTACAGTAGCCTCCTGATTCCAGCCAAAAGGACAGGGTCTCAATAAATGAAAGCCTCCAGAGATGGGGGCTTTTGTTTTGTTGTCAGTAGAGACGTGCAATTGTGCGTCTTGGAGCCAAGAATCAGGAAATAATGAAATTTGCTTTTGTATTCAAACAGACGGAGGCAAGAAGGATTAATGCGTTGACCATGTAACACAGAGGAGATAAAAATAAAAATGGAAAAAAAATCGTACATTTGCGCCCGCAAGAGGAACGTCATTTTATAGAATCTCTAATGTATATGCCGTACAACATTAACCTTTCTCTTAACAGATTACTGACGAACAACACCCCTACGCGCAAACAGAGTGTAAGATGTTACGCCCAGATTGTTTTCGGTGCGTTTGTTGTGGCGGTTGCGTATGTTTTTTTCATCACACCGTACAAGATTATTCCGGGCGGCGTATATGGTTTGTCTATTGTTATTCACTATAAAACGGCTGGGTGGTTGCAATGGTTTCCGTCAGGGATTCCGATAGGTAGCATGGCGTTATTGTTTAATGTTCCGCTACTGATTCTGGCGACGAAAGCATTTAATATCAAATATATCGGACGAACCATTGTTACTTTTGTCGCCACCGCGCTGTTTGTGGATGGTTTGACGTGGCTCTCTGTCAGGTTTGATGTCGGAGCGCTGGCGA
Source organism: Prevotellaceae bacterium (assembly GCA_031270565.1). Classification (GTDB taxonomy): domain Bacteria; phylum Bacteroidota; class Bacteroidia; order Bacteroidales; family Paludibacteraceae; genus F0058. The sequence continues at coordinate 12,992 of JAISXJ010000129.1, read as the reverse complement.
AAGAGGATATTTTGCTTTCGTGCCTCTATGGATCGGCAATTTTAGGCTTTGGCGTCGCCCTTATCCTGAAAGCACGCGGGACAAGCGCCGGTACGGATGTTTTGGCGAAAATCCTCTCGAAACGGACAAATATTCCGGTAGGATATACCATTATTCTGGTGGATTCGCTGATTGTTCTGCTTGGGCTAATCGCTTTTGGCGACCTGAAGATTCCGATGTATTCGCTCTTTACCGTACTGGTTTATGGGAAAATGGTTGATTTGTTTATGCAGGGATTGAGTTTCGACAAGGCTGTGTTTATCATCTCTGAGCAAACCGATGAAATTGCCGCACAGATTATCCGTACCCTGCGACGAGGCGGCACCATTTTTCACGGCAAAGGCATGTACAACGGCACGGAAAAAGAGATTATCTACACCGTCATCGACGCCCGCAAAACCATGAAGTTGCGGCAACTGGTACATCAAATCGACCCGAAAGCGTTTATCACCATTTTAGACGCCAAAGAGATACTCGGCGAGGGTTTTGCACCGCTGGCTGAAGAATAAAACGATACACAAACCCGTTCTTGAACGAGAGTAGATTTTTTTACTACTGTATCAGGATATAATTACATTAACAATTATTTATAATTAACTGTCAATTTCAATCTTATGAGACATGTACATTTTTTTAGTTTAAATCTGTTGCTCCTGACAGCAACACTGTTTACAGGTTGCAACAACGAACCGGAAACTCCTGCTAACCTGAAAACTGACGAGGGCGTTATTATCAATAACGTAAAATGGGCAACACGCAATGTATCTGCCCCCGGATATTTTACCGGCAAGCCTGAAGACTCCGGAATGTTTTACCAGTGGAACAAGAAAACAGGCTGGAGCAGTTCCAATCCTATAGTAAACTCTGATGGCAATACAGTCTGGGACAACACCGCAGCGGCAGGCACAACATGGGATGCTGCCAATGACCCCTGTCCCGACGGCTGGCGCGTGCCTACTCAAGACGAGTTGGAAAGTCTTACAAAATCCGGTAGCAAATGGACTTCCCAAAACAGTGTAAACGGAAATACATTCGGTGGCAAAAGCAATACGGTTTTCTTTCCTGCTACCGGATATCGCGGCATCAACAACGGTACATTGGGGAATGCCGGTTCCCACGGATATTATTGGAGCAGTTCCGTTGACAGTCAGGAGATTATCAGCCTGTATTTCACCGACAATGACACGCGCGTAAACAACACCGATCCGGCTTATGGATTTAGTGTGCGTTGCGTAGCAAAATAATTTGTCCGGTTTAGAGTTTTTTACCTGTCCCGCTTTCAAAGCGGGACAGGTAAGTTTGCCGGATTAACAGGCAAACAAGTCCCGGCAAAAGGGACGCAAGTATTCGTGTTATGAATGATACGGCAGCATCAGGGAACTTCTAAAAATTGCTTTTTCTGCGTTACGCTCTTTCGGTAAAATGCTCATTTACGTTAATAAACTCCGCTTTTACCTCAATGGCAAGCCTTGAAAAATCTAATTTTTAGAACCCCCAATCACTGCGCCAACACATTTATAATGTATTTTCAGTTACTGTTAACTATTTTTTATGTTATGAAATATGGATATTTTCTTAGTTTGAGTCCGTTGCTGTTAGCAACAGCGCTGTTTACAGGGGTCGGCGAAAAGCCGGAATCTCCTGTTGACTCAACCGTTGATGTGGGCGTTACTGTCAATGGCGTGAAATGGGCGACGCGCAATGTGGCTACACCCGGACACTTTGTTGACAAACCCGAAGACACAGGGATGTTTTATCAGTGGAACAATAAAACAGGCTGGAGCAGTACCGACCCTGCAATAAACTCTGATGGCAATACAATCTGGGACAACACGGAAGCGGCAGGTACAGTCTGGGAAGCTGCCAACGACCCCTGTCCCGACGGCTGGCGTGTACCTGCTCAAGACGAGTTGGAAAGTCTTGCAAAATCCGGTAGCGAGTGGACTTCTCAAACCAGCGTAAATGGAAGTACATTCGGCAGCGGAAACAGTACGGTTTTCTTTCCCGTTACCGGATGTCGCGACTACAGCAACGGCACGGTGAATACCGGCAATTTCGGACGCTACTGGAGCAGTACGGCTAACGGCGCCTACGCCCGCAGTCTGACCTTTACCGGCAATTACGTGAACTCTGACATCACCAACTTTCGCGCTTACGGCTTCAGCGTGCGTTGTGTAGCAGAATAAATATCAGTTGTTTTGTTCGACAATAATACAATGAGCAATATTTGCAGGAATGACCGGCTGATGCTTTCTCAGGGCGTTGGGAATCGAAATCAATCATTTCACGGGGCTTTCTACCTGTTAATAAAATACTTTGCCTGTTTTGCCGGTGTCTTTATGTGCCTTATTTCAAGTTCCTGCATTGATGAACGTTTCTCCACAGACCCGACGTTGCGGCTCTCCTTTTCGCACGATACGGTTTCTTTTGATACCATCTTCACCTCCATTCCTTCGCGCACAATGCGGATACTCGTTTTCAATCGCCATAAAGAAGCGCTCAATATCAGTTCTGTGCGCCTGCTGAATGGCGAGAACTCACTGTTTCGTTACAATCTTGACGGGCGTGTGCCGCCGCCATCCACCGTTATCACCGATGTCGCCATCTCTGCCAACGACAGCCTTTTTCTCTTTATCGAAACAACCCTTGATGCCTCTAATGATTCATTGCCTGTCTTTTTTCAGGACAGACTGGAATTTGTGGTGAACGGCACACCGCAACAGATTATCCTCGAATCTTACGGGCAAAATGCCGTCATTTTTCGGTCACGGTCGTTTGACAGCAATGTCAGCCTCACCAATCATCGTCCCTATCTTATTTTCGACTATCTGCACATCACAGAGGGACATACGCTGACTATTGAGGCGGGAGCAAGGCTCTATTTTCACAAAAATGCTCATCTGATTGTTGACGGCAATCTTGTTGTCAATGGAACGCAGGCGCAATCCGTGCAGATGCATTGCGACCGTTTCGATGCCTCTCCCGAAGGCACGCCATACATTTATATGCCCAATCAGTGGGGGAATATTTATCTGCAAAATCCCACCGGACAGCATCGCATAGACCACGCCTGTATCCGCGGCGGCAATCTGGGAATACTGCTCATCGGCGCAGCACGCTCCGCGCCAAAGTTGACGATTACTAACAGTATCATCCAAAATATGGGACATTTTGGCATCTATGCACAAGGCGCTCAGTTGAGTGTCGAAAACTCCGAAATAGCCAACTGTGGCTATGCCTGTCTGAATATTTTAGGCGGCTCCACTGCCGTTACCCAATCAACTATTGCCAACTATTTTGAGTTTGGCAGTCGCAACGATGCCGCCGTAGCAATAGCAAACGTCGTAACGGTGGACGAAATGATTTATCTCTATCCTGTCTCTTCGGCTACCATCGAAAACTCCATCATCTTCGGCAATGCGAAGGAGGAGCTTGTGCTTCGTCGCGATTCTCTGACTGATGCGCTCTTTAATGTCAGCATCAGTCAATGCCTTATTAAGGGGAAAAAGAACGAGGCGTCCTGTTTTCAGAATATTTTATGGTCTTATGAACAAAATCCGGTGGCAGGGAAGCAGCTTGCCGATACGGTATTCATTAACACAACTATATCCAATCTCCAGACGCACGGTTATTACAATTTCCAGCTTGATCCACATTCACGCGCCCGCAACGTTGCCAATGCAACAGTAGCTGCCCGTTATCCCGTCGATTTGTCGGGAAAAAATCGACTGGCAGACGGTATGCCCGATTTGGGCGCGTATGAACGCTGAAAAATAACAGGAATGTAGGAGTATGAATGTTTTTTATAGAAATCGAATAACGCTTAATTTATAATGAACTGTTTCTGCCGTCTGTTTTATATTTTCATCCTGACTGTGGCGTGTATGCTTCCGGCAAATGCTCAGGAGACGTTTCGTGTAATGTGTTACAACGTTGAAAATTTGTTTGATACGAAACACGATACGCTTAAGAACGACCAGGAATTTCTCCCCGGCAACATGCGTGGATGGAATTATAAACGTTATGAGCGGAAGCTGGCGAATATCTCCAGAGTGGTTGCTGCGGTGAGCGCATGGCAATGGTTTCCGCCGGCGATTATAGGATTGTGCGAGATAGAAAACAGGCACGTACTGGACGATCTGACCCTTTTTGCGCCACTGGGGAATTTTCATTACAAGATAATACATTACGAATCGCCCGACAGACGCGGTGTAGATGTCGCCCTGCTCTATCAGGAAAACCGGTTTCGCCCGATTGACACCCGTCCGATACGTGTTACCTTTCCCGACAACCCCGCTCGTACCACGCGCGACATTCTCTACGCCTCCGGACGGCTGGAAAACGGGGATACGCTGCATCTGTTTCTGACCCATTTCCCATCGCGTCTGGGAGGTGAAACACTCTCCGAACCGTCGCGAATACATGCAGCGAAAATCATCAGGCACGCCGTTGACAGCATACAGGCGGCTTCCTCTGGCACCGGTATTCTGATTATGGGTGATTTCAACGACTATCCGGACAACATCTCCATACGGCAGACGCTCAACGCTCTACCACTGCCGGAAACGGGCGACACCATCTCGGAGAATGTCCTCTATAACCTTTGCTTCAGGCTTCATCAGCAGGGGAGAGGCAGCTACAAACACGACGGCGAATGGGGCATGCTTGACCAGATAATTGTCTCAGGGTCTCTGCTCAGACCGTCTGCCGGAACGCGCGTCATGCCGCAGACACTCACAGTGTTTTCTCCGGAATGGCTGCTCGAAGAGGATGTCCCCACCGGACAGCGTCCTTTCCGCACCTATATCGGCATGACTTATCACGGCGGCTTCAGCGACCATCTGCCGCTCTTTATTGACTTGCAGGTTAGCGATTAGCAACAACTCTTTCTGCCTTTTATGGAAAGAGAGGTAATTATTTAAAGTGGTATTAATCATTCTCAATTAATAAACAAATGAAATTCTCTATTAACAGTGTATTTGCGCCCAAGATTGTTTCAACCCTGAAAAACTATACGGCAAGCAATCTTCGGAGCGATGTTTTAGCCGGTGTGATTGTCGGCATCGTGGCTATTCCGCTGGCGATTGCCTTTGGCATTGCCTCCGGCGTCGGACCAGCCGAAGGATTGATTACCGCCATCATAGCAGGCTTTATTGTCTCTCTGTTCGGCGGCAGTCGCGTACAGATTGGCGGACCAACAGGCGCATTCATCATTATTGTCTATGGTATTATTCAGCAACACGGCATCGGCGGCTTGATGATTGCCACTATGATGGCAGGCATTATGCTGACGCTTATGGGATTTTTTCGACTTGGCAACGTGATAAAGTTCGTACCCTATCCCGTAATCGTGGGTTTCACCGCCGGTATTGCCATCACCATCTTTTCAACCCAAATGAAAGACCTTTTCGGTTTGGAAATAAATCAGATACCGGCAAATTTCATCAATAAATGGCGCTGTTATGCAGAGAATATCTCCGGCATAAACTGGTGGGCGCTCGGCGTGGGCGCTGCATCGCTGGGAATCATTATTCTTACGCCTAAAATATCCAAGAAAATACCCGGCTCGCTGGTGGCAATTCTGGTGATTACGGCGGTGGCATGGGCGCTGAAAGAGAGCGCTGCCGTGAGACTTACCACCATTGGCGACCTCTATCAACTGCCTGAGGGGATTCCTGTGCCAAAATTGCCTGCACTGAATCTCTCCGAGGGTCAAACGTTCATCGACCTGATTGTTCAGCTTTTTCCTTCTGCCTTTACCATTGCCATGCTGGGAGCGATAGAGTCGCTGCTCTCGGCAATGGTCGCCGACGGCGTCATTGGCGACAAGCATAACTCCAACACCGAACTGATTGCGCAAGGTATAGCAAATATGGCTGCGCCCATTTTTGGCGGTATTCCGGCTACCGGCGCCATTGCCCGTACCATGACCAACATCAACAATGGCGGACGATCGCCTGTTGCCGGTATTGTTCATACGGTTGTTTTGCTTTTGGTATTGCTGTTTCTTGGAAAGCTGGTTGGATATATTCCTATGGCATGTCTGGCGGGCGTTCTGATTGTAGTGGCGTATAATATGAGTGGATGGCGGTCGGTGGTGGCGCTCTGGCGTAACCAGAAAACCGATTTTGCCGTAATGCTTGTTACCATGATTTTGACGGTGGTCTTCGACCTGACCGTTGCCATCGAAATTGGCTTGCTGATGGCGATTGTCCTATTCCTGAAACGAACCAGTGAATCGGTTTATATTCGCCATTTCCACAACGAAATCAATCCCAACGAAGAGTTGGATATTGCCCTGCACGAAGAAACATTACACATTGCCGAAGGAATTGAAGTCTATGAAATTGACGGGCCCTACTTCTTTGGCATCGCCAACAAGTTCGACGAAATTATGAAGACCGTCAGCAAAACGCCTAAAGTGCGTATCATCAGGATGCGCAGGGTTCCCTTTATTGATTCTACGGGGTTACACAATCTGGAAAATCTCTGCAAACAATCGCAACGGGAGGGCATTAAGGTTGTGCTCTCGGGCGTGAACGACCACGTAAAGACCACGCTTCGGAACGCCCATTTTGAGACGCTTATCGGCGAGGACAACATTTGCTCAAACATCAACATTGCTCTGGCGCGTGCCGAGGCGCACATTCAGGAAACGGCAGCGAAACAGTAACGGGGAAGTTTATTTATGAGAAAGTTATGACTTGATGTCGCTGCTTTCTTTGTCCGTTGAGGCGGATTTGTTTTTGCGTTTGGGATTTTCCGGAAACCATCCTTTTTCCACACGACGGCGCTGTGAAAATACTTCCAGAATACCCCAGAACGATGAAAAACTAATGATTGACAGAATGGCTGCCGCAAAGACCGTTTTAACGCAAAACGAGGCAACAACAGCCACCAGACCCAAGATTAGGAACAGCCACCAGACACGCACACCCAGATAGTATTCGCCTTTCACCACCAAAGGATGAAACAGACCGATAATCAAAAATGTGGAAATACCTATGGCAATGCCTGTAAAAGGGGTATTATTAAGAACAAAATCGAACATACTTTTAAATTGAAAGGGTTTTTCGCGTGCAAAGGTAAGCCTTTTTTTTAGTTTGTAGTTATTAGAGTTTAGAGTTTAGTTTTCAGTTTTTAGTGAGTATGCGGCGGGTATCTCCTAAGAGGTCGTTAAGGTCGTTAAGGTCATTAAAGACGTTAAGGACAGAAAGGACAAAGGGAAAAACTGACAACTAAAAACTATAAAAGCCCCTCGCGGGGCTTTTCGGTTTGTCAGAACTCGTATTCAGTTGTTTATTGATATGTAAATTCATTTTCCAGCAACAGAATTTGCGAAGCATCCTCTCCACTTATTACCTCAACATTCACTGTTCCTGCTGTTCCTGCCGGAGCTTGGCAGGTAATAAGTCTGGTCGAATGAACGACTACATTCTCACACGGAACGTTGCCTATCTTTACGATGGGCGTAGCGGCAAAGCGAAGTTTATCTACTGCGTAATTAGCGGCAACTTCTTCGGGCGTCAGCGCCTTCTTATAAACCCGAACAGAAAATATCTTGTTACCGTTGGAATAGCGTTCCTGATTCTCTGGATACACATAAGGATCGTTGGCTGGAGCGTTGTCGTCTGTATTGACTCCCACAGATTGCCCCACGAAAAACGAACCACGCTTTGCCGTATTTTTATTTGTTTTCTCTCTGCATTGATTGGTTGTGCTAATACAATTAGGGTCAAAATATGCGGAACTACCGGCTGGTACACCGTTGTAATAAAAAGTACGGTTTTCATTGTTTGTAAGGGCGTTATCGTATGTAATAGCTAAATTTTTGATATTAATTGAACCTGGATTATCGGTAAACTTAACAGATACGTCGCCAGTCCACCAAAGATTTCGAAACTGCGGTTGTGCATTGTCTGTCATTTCATAGAACCGCACCGAATTGGCTCTACAAACTTCTTGTGTCCCCCAACCTGCGATTCCGCCATTTTTAGTACTACGTAGCGTTGGGTCGAAAACGGATTCGAGGGTAAAATTATCATTTTCATAAGGCAGTTCCGGCATAATTGTAGAAAGCGCATTCTCATCTGAAGGGTTGTTAGGTACATTGGCGAAATAGCAGAAGTCATTAAACAAAAAGCCGTTACGGTCCCATCGAGCGCCACTACATTGCGTTACGTTCGCAATAGCTACGGCAGCTATACGGCTACTTCCGCTATGACCTTTGCGCAGTTTTACGTCATAACCGTTAACGGTTAAATCTTTCCACTCAACGGCATTGCTGCTGTGCTGATTATCACCAAGTTTCTGATTGTTAATGCCGTCATAATGTGCAACCAGACCGGTCTGTACATATTCGCTTGTTGCTGCGTACGGGAAAAGACCAGCGCTAAGAATGTGAATCAAGCCGCCGGTAGCTGGCAGGGAGGCTGGATAAACCTTACTTGCGTTGAATGTAACCATGCTCTCCGAAAGAGACTGACAGTTATCAAGCATAACTTTCATCGTGTGGCTGCCTATCGGAAAACTCGCTGTATATTCCGGATCTGTGGTTGTTGCAAGATAAGTATTGTCCTCATACCAGTTGTAAAACTGTACACCTTCGGGCGCAGTAAACTTTAACGTAACAGCTTCGCCCGCCAGAATAACGTTTTCATTTTCAATTATTGACGGAACTTTCAGTTCACCACTACCGGCAGCTTTGACCTGATAATCCTTACAAATCTTTTTCCAGCAGTTACCGTCCCAGACGTAGACGCCCAGACAAATGTCAGAATTAATGTTGTAAACGAGAGCTCCGGTGAGTTTTGCCTTTACCTCGTCAGTTACATCTTCGGCTTTTTTGATACCGGGAAAACCGATGGGAATAGTGTTCAGGTCGGTGAGATTCACATTTGAGAGCGCCAGCCCACCTTTGGTCGTACTGTTCAAATCCAACACAGCGCCGGCTTTAGGCGCATCGCCGCCGCCAATAGTTACCTGCGCCGCCGCATAATTGGCGACGTTTAGAAATGCTGCTGTAAGTGCAGCGAAAAGAAAAAGATTAGTTTTCATAATAAACACGTTTTAAATTAATTGATAGATATAGTTGAAAAATAAAAAGTCAATTGTAATAGCGTCTTTTTGCGTTCTTTGCGTATTCCTTGCGTCTTTGCGGTAAAAATATTTAACCGCAAGGCACGCAAGACTTGTCCCGCCAAAGCGGGAGGTTTTTCGCAGGGGGCGGAATAAAGAACAACGGCAACACCTCCGAGGATTCCGGAAGATTGCCGTTACAGATGTATATGGCAAAGAAACGCAAAGAAATTTCGCGCTGTTGATTGTCAAATAGAAAAGTTCTAAGTAATTGTTAATCCCTTGAATACAAGGAGTTAAGGCAAATGTAGGGGGGGGGCTTTTGTAACGTGCTTGCTTTTAGCCGGTTAAACCGTCTAAGCTGAAAAAATGGCAAATATAGAATACCAGATGCAAGCATCGTTTTGTTTGATTTTAGATGTGTTTAATATCGGCGGCAAAGATACGTCTTTTTAGTGAATAGTGAATAACGAATAGTGAATAATTTTTTTTAGTGGTTAGAGTGTAGTTATTAGTTATTTATTCTTCGTTATTCAATAGAAAAACGGCTTTTATTTTTCACAGGATTAACAGGATGCTCAGGATAATTATTCACTATTCATTATTCACTGACAACTCTTAGTTCTAAGACGCGCCGTTATTTTTAATGCGTTGATGTATAAAGTTCTAAAAAAATCCATTACTTTTACGCCCTGAAAATAGACTTTTTTTAATAAAACAAAATAGCCTCTTAAAATCTTATGAAAAAGAATATTGCCATTGTCGCGGGCGGTGATTCGTCGGAATGGACGGTGTCTCTTAAAAGCGCCGCCGGACTGGAATCGTTCATCAACAGGCAACTTTATAACACCTATCTCGTAACCATTATCGGGCAAACATGGCAAGTGGAATTGGCGAATAACATAAAAATCCCTATCGACAAAAGTGATTTCACATGCGTCCTGAACGGCGAAAAAATCCGTTTCGATCTGGCATATATCATCATTCACGGCACACCGGGAGAGAACGGCATTTTACAGGGCTATTTTCAATTAATCGGGATGCCGTTTTCGTGTTGCGACGTGTTGCCTTCGGCGCTTACATTCAATAAATTCGTTTGTAATCACTATCTGCAAAGTTTCGGCATCACCGTTGCGCCGTCGTTGCTGTTGCGGCGCGGCGAGACGCTGTCGGACAGTAACATCGCGCAGATAGGCTTACCCTGTTTTGTTAAGCCCAATGTCGGCGGAAGCAGTTTTGGCGTTACCAAAGTAAAGCAGTTTGCAGACCTTCAGGCAGCCCTCGACAAAGCTTTTGCCGAAAGCGATGAGGTAATCATCGAAGCCTTGCTTGAGGGTACGGAGGTAACCTGCGGGATGTACCGGACACGGCACAAAACGGTTGTTTTTCCCATTACGGAAGTGGTAACCGCCAATGAGTTTTTTGATTTTGACGCCAAATATAACGGACAGTCCCAGGAGATTACGCCGGCTCGTATCGAATCGACCATTGCCGCCAACATAGCTTCCACCACGCAACGCATCTACCGGCTTATCAACGCCCGAGGCATTATCCGTGTAGATTATATCATTTGTAACGGGCTGATACAGTTGCTCGAAGTAAACACCGTTCCGGGAATGACTCCGGCAAGTTTTATTCCGCAACAGATACGTGCGGCAGGATTGAATATCGGTGATGTGCTCACGGATATTATTGAGGATGCCATAGAAACACATGTCTCTCCGAATAGCAAATAATTAAATAATAACGGGTTATAGTTAATTGTATATAAAAACACTGTTCGATTGCATTATTTTAATAACAATACGTACCTTTGTAATCATAATTCACGGCATTATGACAAAAAAGATTGACAACCTTGACAACTATTTGGCTTCACACAGTTGGAATATTGCGCCGGTTGGGCTTTATGCACCGATAGGATACACGTTGGAACAGGGCGGCAAACGCCTGCGTCCAACGTTTTTATTATCCGGCTGCAAGTTGTTTGGCGACCGGACAGAAGGCATTTACGACGCCGCAATGGCGATAGAACTGTTTCACAATTTCACGCTTCTGCACGACGACCTGATGGATAATGCCGACACACGACGCAACAGTCCGACGGTTCATTGCAAATGGAATGTCAATACGGCAGTGCTTTCAGGCGATGCTATGATGATAAAGTCATACGAATTTCTGCAAAAGATTCCGACTGAATTTTGGGCAGATATTTTCCCGTTGTTCACAAAAACCGCCCTGCAAGTATGCGAGGGGCAACAGTATGATATGGAATTTGAACAGCGTGATGACGTCTCCCTTACCGATTATTTCGAGATGATTCGCCTGAAAACAGCTGTTCTTATAGCGGCATCGCTCAAAATTGGCGCCATTCTTGGCGGCGCATCCGAAGAAGATGCGGAAACGCTCTACCGTTTCGGCACAGCTCTGGGCATCGCCTTTCAGTTACAGGATGATTATTTAGACCTCTATGGCGATGTCCGAACATTCGGCAAGCAGATTGGCGGAGATATTCTATGTAAGAAAAAAACATTTTTATTCCTTTCCGCCCTGTTGTCAGAAGAGCGTCATTTGGTTGATGCACTTAAACAGTACATGGCTGCCGATGACATCCTTCCAAAGGAAAAAATCGACCACGTGCGGCGAATTTACAACCGTCTCGATATTCCCCACATCTGTGAAACGGCTGTTGGAAACTATTCTGAGCAGGCGGTTGCATACCTCAATCAAATAGGCGTACCTTCGGAACGGAAACGCCCACTCTTGGAATTAACGCAATCATTAACAGGACGTATATTATAGAAAAATGCCTTACAGACGTTTACCTAAGACCGATCAAGCGCGTATGCGCACCTTGCAGACAATTCTCTCCATAGAGAAAGAGTTTGACATTGGTGCGTTGCCCGTATCGTTCCGTTTACTGAATCAGGCAAAAACAGAGCATGCCATCTTTGCGCACCACGTATATCTCTACTCGCAGTCCTATGAGGTTTGGTTTGAGGAGAATAAAAAATACCAGCAGGTCATACAGAATATTCGTATATATATATCTCACTTTATTCAGGTATATAATATGGCAATCTCCCGTCGGGAATTTAAGGCGGAAGGGCGTCAATTTTATGAGTTGCCAATGGATCAGCGTACTGTTCCTGATTTAAGCACCGATCAAAGCCTCTTAGTATGGGGAAAAAGGCTGATAGACGGTGAAAGAGAACGTATTCGATGTGGAGGTGCACCGATGACAAATCCATCCATCGGCAAGTTGCAGGTACACTATGAGATTTTCAGAGACTTCAAAATAAGTCAGCAAACACGACAACAGACCATTGACCGCAATCAGGAACAGGTAGTGGATCTTCGCAATAGAATTGATGCCCTGATAGAAGAAATCTGGAACTGCATAGAAGATTATTACAAGGAATTGCCGCCTTATTCGCGTTTACAGGCGTGCTCCAAATGCGGTGTCATCTATTACTATCGCACCGGAGAAAAGGAGTTAACATCCTCTGATGATATCGATCTGTTCAGTGACTTGTCTCCCGAATGAAACCTGCCCCCCATTGGTCAACGCATTTTCAGTGGATAGAATGTAGGGCATAATACATCGCACGAAAAATTAATAACTAAACTCTAAGTCCTGATAACTAAAAAAAGTATTATCTTTGCCACCGTTATTGTTCACATCTAAAATCAACTCAAACGATGCTTGCATCTGGTATTCTATATTTGCCATTTTTTCAGCTTAGACGGTTTAACCGGCTAAAAGTAAGCTCGTTACAAAAGCCCCCCCCCGCATTCAGCTTAACTCCTTGTATTCAAGGGCTTATCATTTATTAAAAACTTTTCAGTTTACACTTAGCAGCGCGACGTTTTTT